>DATFCF010000225.1:0-4369 GCA_035253445.1 Mycobacterium sp. | reverse complement strand
TCGGCCGTCGGCACGAGACAGTCTCTATCCGCTACCTGTGGTTCCAGGTGGATGTTTCGCGTTGAGCCGGGCCACATTCGACCGGTTGCGCGGCTTCGGGAACTTCCGCGAACTCGGACTCGAGGACGTCGATTTCAGCCTGCGGGCCTGGCGCGCGGGTATCGACATTCTGGCCGTGCCGGCGGCACGGCTAACGCACCGCTTCCGGCCGTACCCGCCATACCTCCTGAGCTCGGCTAGCCGTGCCTACAACGCAGCTCGCGTGGCTCTGATCCACTTTGACGGCGAGCGTCGTGAGGAATGCCTTCGCACGATCATCGGAACGCCAAGGGCCGCTGAGGTGTTGGTCGATGCCTTCGCCAGCGACTGGGAAGACCAGCGGGCCCATCTCGCCGCAAACTCGGCGCGCGCCATGGGTGCCTACTTCGACAGGTTCGGCGACTGGCGATGAGCTCGCCGCCGTAACCCACAACCCCCGTGCGAACTACAGCGGGATGTTCTTGTGCCGGCCGCGGCGCGCGGGCGCTTCGGCCAGAGCCTGCGTCAGCTTGCTGCGGGTGTGCGCGGGGTCGATCTTCTCGTCGACGACGCCGATGTCGATGGCCGAATCCACGCCACCTGCGATCCGCTCGTGCTCGGCGGCCAGCTCCTCGTGCAGCGCGTCGCGCTCATGATCGGGCGCGGCGGCCAACTTCTTCTTGTGCAGAATGCCGACGGCGGCCTTGGCGCCCATCACCGCGACCTCCGCATCCGGCCACGCGAACACCTTGGTGGCGTTCAGCGACCGCGAGTTCATCGCAATGTAGGCGCCGCCGTAGATCTTTCGGGTCACCAGCGTGACCCGCGGAACTGTCGCCTCACCGAACGCATGCAGCAGCTTGGCGCCGCGGCGCACCACGCCGCCCCACTCCTGATCCACACCCGGCAGATAGCCAGGCACGTCGACGATGACCACCAGCGGAATCCCGAACGCGTCGCACAGCCGCACGAAACGCGCTGCCTTCTCGGCGCTTTCGGAGTTCAGGCAGCCGCCCAGGCGCAGCGGGTTGTTGGCGATCACGCCGACCGACCGGCCTGACAGCCGACCAAGGCCGACGACGATCGACGGCGCCCACTTGCCCTGGAATTCCTCGAACGGGGTGTCGCTGTCGAGCAGCGCATCCACGAGCGGGTGCACGTCGTAGGCGCGGCGCGACGAGTCCGGCAGCAGCGCGTGCAAGTCGGTGTCGCCCGCCTCGGCCTTGCTGCGGTCGAAATGGCCCTGCTGGCAGAACAATCCGACCAGTCGACGGCCGCGCTCGTAGGCGTCCAGCTCGTCGTCGGCGACGATGTGGCACACGCCGGACTTCTTGTGATGCGTGTCCGGACCGCCGAGGCTCGCCATGTCGACGTCCTCGCCCGTGACGCTGCGCACGATATCGGGTCCGGTGACGAACACCCGGCCCTCCGGCGCCATCACGACGACGTCGGTCAGCGCAGGCCCGTAGGCCGCGCCACCTGCCGCGAAGCCGACCACCACCGAGATCTGCGGGATGTAGCCCGACGCGCGGATCATGGCCTCGAAGACCAGACCAACGGCGTGCAGCGCCCGCACACCCTCGGCCAGCCGAGCACCGCCGGAGTGCCAGATACCCACGATGGGGCTCTGCTCTTCGATGGCGGTGTCGTAGGCGTTGACGATGTGGGCGCAGCCTTCTGTACCCATGGCACCGCCCATGACGGTGCCGTCGGTGCAGAACGCGACGGTGCGTACGCCGTTGACGGTCCCGGCCGCGGCCAGCACGCCCGAGCGGTCGCGCTCGTGCAGCAGCTCGACGCTACCGTCGTCAAAGAATGTGCTCAGACGCAGTAGCGGATCGCGTGGGTCCAGCGATTCACCGACAGCCTCGGGGACCATGGTCGTCATAGAAACCTCCTGTAGCGCATCGGATGTCGGCTCGCGCCTTCGAGAAGTAATTGGAACTCAGTACTTCCCAAAGGCGAGCGCGACGTTGTGCCCACCGAATCCGAACGAGTTGTTGATGGCGTACTGATAGTTGCCCGGCCGCGGCGCACCGTGCACCACGTCCAGGTCGATCTCGGGGTCGAGATTCTTCAGATTGAGCGTCGGCGGTATTACCCCGTCCCGCAACGCCATTACGGTCAAGATGGACTCCACCGCGCCGACCGCGCCGACCGAGTGGCCCAGCGCCGATTTCGGCGCGTAGACCGCGGGCTTGTGGCCGCCCATCGCGTTGTTGATCGCCTTTCCCTCCGCCACGTCGCCGACGTTGGTGCCGGTGGCATGCGCATTGACGTGGTCGATGTCGGTGGGGCTCAGGCCGGCGAGTTGAATCGCCCGCGTCATCGCGTGCCCGGCCTGCTCACCGTTCGGGTCGGGAGCAACGATGTGATAGCCGTCCGACGTGACGCCCGCACCCATCAGTCGCGCCAGGATGGTGGCGCCACGCGCCTTTGCGTGCTCCTCGGTCTCGATGACCATGAGCGCACCGCCCTCGCCGAACACGAAGCCGTTGCGGTCTCTGTCGAAAGGGCGGCAGGCGCCGGCCGGGTCATCGTTGGTGGTGGACAGCACGATTCGCATCTGCGCGAACCCCGCGATCGGCACCGCCTCGATCCTGGTCTCCACCCCGCCGCAGATCGCGACGTCGGCCTCGCCGAGCACGATGTTGCGCCACGCATGGGCGATGCCCTCTGAACCGGAAGCGCAGGCCGAGACCGGCGTCAGCACACCGGCCCTGGCCTTGCGTTCCAGCCCGACGGCCGCGGCCGCCGCATTGGGCATGTACATCTGCACCGCCAGCGGAGATACCGCGCGAAGGCCCTTGGCGCGCATGGCGTCATACGCGAAGAGCAATTCCTCGCTGGATCCCATCCCGGTGCCGATGGCGACCATCAACCGTTTGGGATCGACAACCGGCGAGCCGGCGTTCTCCCAGACGCGACGACCGAGCACGGTCGACATCTTCTGCAGATACGACAAACGGCGCAGTTCCACCCGCGTCAGTTCACTGTCGAAATCTTCTCGGAGATGCCCACCGATGCGGACCGGAAGGTCGTACTGCTCGACGAACGGGTCTTCGAGCTTGCGGATGCCGCTATGGCCGTTGAGCAGCCCTTGCCACGTACTTTCCGCGTCGGTTGCCAGGGCAGTCGTCATCGCGATTCCGGTGACGACAACATTGGGGAAACCGGCCCCCGTCGACAACTGGGTCAACCCTGCCATTTCTACCGCGTTCTTCCCTCTCGCTCAGTAGCGCCCAAACGCTAGGGCAACATTGTGACCACCAAATCCGAACGAGTTGTTGATGGCGTAGGAGTATTCGCCATAACGAGGCTCGCCCGCGACGACATCGAGATCGATCTCAGGATCGGGGGTCTCATAGTTAAGTGTGGGCGGGATGACGCCATCGCGCAGCGTCAACACCGTCAGCACCGATTCCAGCGCACCGACCGCACCGATGGAGTGGCCGAGCGCCGACTTCGGCGCGTACACCGGGGCGTGTTGCACACCCGCGACCCGGATGGCGTTGGCCTCGGCGGTGTCGCCGATCGGGGTGGCCGTCGCGTGGGCGTTGACGTGGTCGATGTCCTTGGGCGAAAGGCCCGCGGTCTCGATCGCACGCTTCATGGCGTGACCTGCCCGAAGGCCGTTGGGATCCGGCGCAACCATGTGGTACGCGTCTGACGTGATGCCGGCACCGAGCAGTCGGGCCAACGGCTTGGCGCCGCGGGCCTTGGCGTGCTCCTCGGTCTCGATGACCATCAGCGCGCCGGCCTCTCCGAACACGAAACCGTCGCGGTTCTTGTCGAACGGCCGTGACGCGCCTTCGGGATTCTCGTTGTTGGTCGACATGGCGCGCATCATCGAGAACGCCGCGATGGGCAGAGCTTCGATGCCGCCCTCCACGCCGCCACAGACGGCGATGTCCGCGTCACCCATGACGATCTGGCGCCATGCGTGCGCGATCCCCTCCGAGCCCGACGAACAGGCCGAAACCGGGGTGATGACCCCGGCGCGGGCGCCCAGCTCGAGGCCGACCACGGCCGCGGCACCGTTGGGCATGATCATCTGAACGGCCAGCGGAGACACCTTGCGGGGCCCGCCTTCGTTCATCGCATCGTAGGTCTCGACGATTTTCTCGCCGCCACCCAGACCGGTGCCGATCACGACCGCGAAACGATCGGGATCGACCTCCGGACGCCCGGCGGAATCCCACAGCTGATTGCCGAGGTACTTGGCCATCCGCTGGACATACGACATGCGTCGCATCTCCAGCCGAGTCATCAGCGGATCGAGCGGCTCCTTGAGGTGGCCGCCGATCCGAACCTGCAAGTCCCACTTCGTGACGAACTCGTCCTCGAGTAC
>DATFCF010000224.1:0-4557 GCA_035253445.1 Mycobacterium sp. | reverse complement strand
GCATGCCAATCGCCTCGAGGACGGCATCGCCCGCGTTGAGCACTGGAACGACCAGAGCGTCGGTGACTTCGAGCGCTCCGGTGAACGCGGAGCTGGACGGCTGGTTGCCGGAATCCATGACGCGGATCGCGTAGTAGGAGTCGAGGACACCCGAAACGGTGGTGACGTCTTCGGCGGTGAGCTGCGGGCGCCGCCCAACCGTTCCGATGACAGAAGCGAAGGAGGTCTGCGGGGCGGTGTATCCCGCGACCTGTCCGGCGGAACTGATCGCGCGGGCGTCGCGCACGAGCTCGCCGATGCCCAGCGCAGGCCGGCCCTCCGCGCGGAACGTGAGCGCGCCGGGGTCGTCGGAGACCTCCATTATGGCGACGGAGCCGCCCCGGACAGCGGCGAGGGTGCCGCCGAGCAGCAGCGAGATGGGGGTCTTGCCGGTGCCGCCTTTCGGGTTGGCGACCAGAAGCGACACGGCTCGTGTCCAGGTGGCTTGGCGGATCGTCTCCTCGTCCTGGCGGAGGCGCTCGGCTTGATCGCGCCGCTGAGCTTCCTTCGCGGAGGGCGAGATCTTGAGCCCCGCCCTAGCCACCATGCCGCGCCAGCCGGTCTCGGCGATCGGCGGGGTGGTGTTGGCGAGGCTAGCGAGCTCCAGTTCGAGCGCACCTGTGTCCAACGAGAGGTCGCCCGCGGGCGCAGTTTCGGCAGGCGGTTCTGGGGACGGCTCGAGCTCGAGGCCGAGGGACTCGTCCAGTGGCACAGCCGACGGTGTGGCGTCCTCCCGGTATCCGGCGGTGCGATGCGCGCCGGCGAAGGCGGTGCGGCGGGTGTCGGCTTTGGTGTCGGTCATGATGCGGCTCGCTCTCTGGTTTCTTCCTGGTGGTTCTCGGCTTCTTCTTCGTCTTGGGGCAACGCTTCGGAGACGATCGCGTTCTGCACTTTCGTGGGCGGTCGCAACGGGAGTGCGCGGAACGGTGCGATGGCGCCGCCTTGGATCAGCCAGAATGCGCCGTCGGCTGCTTCGCGCACGTCCTGGGGTGGGATTACGAACGTGTGCTGGGCGCGGGCGGATCGCAGTTCGTCGCCGGAGGCGGCGCCTGCGGATTCCATCTGCATGACGGTGCCTGCGTACTTGACGATCTCCTCGGGGTCCTTGGTGCGGCCGAAGATCAGCGCGGCGCCGGATGTGAGCGCCCGCCGGCGCCGGATCTCGTCGTTCGAGAGTCCGGCCGGCGATTGGGTTGCCAAGATAAGCCCGACGCCGGCCGAGCGCGCGGTCTCGAACAGTGCCCCTGCGGTGTCGCCCGGGTCGGAGAGGGCGGTGACGAGCTGTGGGAACTCGTCCACGACGACGAGAACGGGCGTCTTGTCACCAGCGGTCAGCCGTGCGGCGAGGTAGCCGCGCAGGTCGAGCAGCAGCAGGTCTCCGATTCTGGCCTGCGCTTCATCCACCGGAGACAAGGGGACGACGGTGAGGTCGGCTGCAGGGCGGGTGTAGGACCAGCCGGTCGTGGCGATGAAGCGTTCGAGCGGGCGCAGCGCGACGAGTAGCGATTGCAGTGCCCTGGCGCCCGCGGTGGTGCCGTTGCGATCGACGGACGCGTTGACCATCTGCAGGTCGAACTGGTCGCGCACGAACTGGGCGGGGCGGGTGAGGCGCTCTTTGAGTTCGTCGACGGAGCGGATGGCGGTGTCGTGCTGGACAGCCTGCAGGACTCCTCGGATCTCGTCGAGGTAGTGCTGGTTGGCGCCGTCTGGCGGCGGCATCAGCCTCATGAGCTTGGCGGTCACTTGATCAGGGGTGCCGTTGAACAGATCCCACCCACCGCCGACCTGAGCGGTGACACCGATCCGGTCGGCAAGCTCGGCCAGGTGCGCTGCGTCGGCGGGGTCGCCTTTGGCGTCGATGACGAACACCGGCCAGCCGTAGTCGAGTGCGCACAGTACTACCGAGTCGATGAGGACCGTCTTGCCGGACCCGGACTCGGCGATCACCATCGCACGCACTGCGGCCGCGGTGTCCGGGAGGACGACGAGCGCGCCGTCCGGCGTGATCCAGTCCCGCACTTGGCGGTGATCACGGAACCGGTCAGCGACGGTGGTGATGGTGGTGCGGGATACGAACGCGAACGCGTTCCGCCCATCGGGAGCCTCGTGCGGTGCAGTAAGCATCGACCGGCGCGTGGTGTCGATCTTCCCCGTGGTGGGGTGCAGTCTGACGCCGATTCGCCGGGCAGCCGTCGTGTCGGCGGCACGTTTCCTTGCACTTTCGATGCGGGTCTGGCGGATCACGTCGGCGATGCGACGGGCTCGGACTCGGTCCGCGATCCGACGGCGGTGCACCGACCACGCCACTGGGAGCAGCAGCACTCCGGCGAGGACGTTAAGGACCAGCCATGGAATGGACACGCTGGCGAGATCCGCCAACGACGTGGGAAGGTCCGCCCCGGCCGCGACCCTCGGTTGTGCCCACTGGACGACAAACACCGCCTCCACGGCGAGCAGGGCGGCAACGATGGCGATCGCGATTGTGTTGATCAGCCAGTGCCAACGGTAGGTCACCCAGAACCGGGTGCGGGTCGCGACCGTCTCGCCGGCCAACGCAGCCGCCAATGTGGGGACCACCAGAGGCAGGGCGACAAGCAGCGCGCCGACCGCGACGAGGGCGGTCAGAGCGCGCCACACGAGATCGCCGACGGCGTCGGTGGTCGGCGTGGGTTGCGTCGCACTCACGGCTTGCTCCAGAGCGCGGGACGCCTGACGGAGCAGGCGGGGTGAGTTGCACCGCTTCGCGGTGAGTGGGTTTGACCTTTCCGGCTCCGGATCGTAGCTCGGGCTCCCACTACGTGCCGTGCTTTCGCGGCATATCCTCCCCCGCTGCGCGGTGTCCGGTATTCCACGGTCACCGCACTGCGCGCTCGCTCCTCGCAATCGATCTCTGTGCCGGAAGGCAAACCAAAATGTCGATCTGAAGGAGAGCTAGTGCCATGACGAATCTCGTCACCCTTCCCACCGCTGAACAATCCGCACTCGTCGCACTCGCGTGCGCCGGTCTGAACGGACACCCAGCCATCAGCGACGCGATCGCACGAGCGGGCGGTGCGATGGAACTGCTTGAGCAGCTGCATGATGATCCCGACTGCACCGAGCTGCGTTCCGACCTCATCGAGCGAGTAGAGCGCTGCGGCACGCCGGCCGCAGTGGCCCGAGCACTCGAAGCGACCCGCCTGGGCGGGATGCGACTGGTGGGCCAGTCCGACCCGGAGTGGCCCGATGGCTTGCGCGACCTTGGGCGCGGGATGCCGCGAGTGCTCTGGATGGCCGGTGCTCACAACAACGGTGCGGACCGCCCAGTCGGCATCGTTGGCGGAGCACACCCAACTCCGAGCGCCCGACGTCACCTCTTGGAGGTAGCCGTGGGCGTCCTCGATGCGGGCTACCAGGCCACGAGTTCGATGCGCATCGGCGTAGATCGGAACGTGCTCGAGGCGACGATCGCGACCGAGGGCCGGGCGTTGATCACGGCATACGATCCGCAACTCATCGGAGCTTGTCGCGATCACCCGCGCATCACCCTCGTCAGCGAGAACCCGCCCGGCGCACCCGTCGGACTGCGCAGCGCCCGCCGAGCGCACGCCCTCCCCGCCGTCATGTCGCAGCGCATCTTGGTCGTGGACTCCACCGACAACGGCCCCGCTCTCCATGCCGGGCTTGCCGCATCCGCACTCGGCCGTCCACTCGCCGTCCTGGCCGGAGCGGTCACCGAGGGGGATGACCGGCTGCGTCGCCAGTTCGGAGCACGTGAGATCCAGACGGCGAAGGATCTGATCCGACTGAGCTGAGCACCGCCTCATCGCAGGCCCCGTTCGAACAACGGGGCCTGCACCATCACCGGCTCCGACTCGGGCACGTCTGACCACAGCGCGTTCTCAGCACCGACCCACACACCTCGCGGATCGAACACCACCGCGGTCACGACACGCGACCGCAGGTCGCGGAACACGTACCGATCGGCCTCCCGCCCGACGATTCGAGCGGCGCTCGGACTGCACGCGTAGACCACTCGGCTGACACCATCACCGGTCAGCCGGTCGGCGTGATTGTTATGGATCAACTTGTACCGCCCGAGCGTCTTCGGCGTCAGCTCCACCTCCACCAACTCGCGCAGCGCACCCCGGACGGCCACGCCGTCGGCCATGTGCTCGGCCATCGACAGCGGCTTCCGATCCCTTGTCCACTCATAGCCGCGGGCAAGGTAGCGAGCCGCGACATTGGATACCGCAAGTTCGTGCCGCGTGGTCTGGCGATAGATGTTGGGAGCCGCGCGACCCACCGCGTCATGGGTCGGCCACACGATCGCGGAGTGCTGGAAGGCCGGCCGGGCGCGATTCAGCAATCCGATCTCGAGCAGGCGCGCAACCCATTGCTGAGCCTTGCGCAGCGTCACCGGCTCGGCCGGGTGCTCCTCTGAACCGAGGCCCGCCAGCGCAAATCGCAACGCTGCTGTGTCGGCCATCCTCACGATCGAAAGCCACTCCAGCATCAGGTGATCTCGACTCGTCAACT
>DATFCF010000223.1:0-6694 GCA_035253445.1 Mycobacterium sp. | reverse complement strand
CGATCACCTGTGGGCAGTCCGTGTCGTCGAGGTCGTGTGGCGTGATCGCGACGACGTGGCCGTCGCGGATACCGAGGTTGCGCAGCGCCGACGGGGCGCCGGTGCCGTCGAACCAGCGGCCGTTGCGGATGATCGTGTCGTAGCTCACCAAGTCATAGAACAGTCCGCCATGGCGGAGTGTCAATGAAATTGGTGAACAGATTTGAAAAAATGTCTACTTTGAAGTCTGACCTGCGGCTGAGTTCACACCCAGCCGTCCGGTTGGCGGCCGTCGAGGTCGGTGAAGCCGTATTCGCGCGCCAGTTCCGCGGAGGTCACCGAGCGCTGGTTCCACCTCGAGCGGCTGTCGTCGGCTGCGATCGCGGCGACCCCCCGGCCGACGTATCGCGGCGTCTCGGATTCGGCGAACCCAGGTGGCGCGGTAGGGCCGTCGGACCGACCTGGATCCATCGCGGTGTGCCAGTTGTCTTCATTGACGCCCCAGTTGTCGAGCATCATCTCCGAGCGCAGCCAGCCCGGTGTCACCGCGACGGCGGTGGCGCCGAACGCCTCGAGTTCGTGCCCGTGGCTGTAGGCAAGCCGGTTCACCGCGACTTTGGACAAATCGTAGAACACCGATATGCGATAGGCGGAGTCGTTGTATTCCTTTGTCCCGTCTGTCACTTCGACGAGCAGACCGCCAGGACGCGTGACGAGCAGCGGCAGCAGGCAGTGGGACGTGATCAGGTGGGTGTCGATCCCGAGCCGCAGTATTCGCAGACCGTCTTCGAGGTTGTGCTCCCAGATCGGCCTGTTCCACGTCGGCGGGTGGCCCTTGAGGATCTCGGCTCCCCAGATGTCGTTGACGAGGATGTCGATGGCGCCGTGGTCTTCACGGATGCGCTCGGCCAGCTTCTGGACTTGCGGGATGTCGAGATGGTCCACCTGGATGGGGATGCCCGTCCCTCCGAGTTTGGTGACCAGTTCTGCTGTCTCCTCGATGGTCTCCGGACGGTCGTAGTCGGACTGCCCGTTACCCGAAACGCTGCTGCGGCCAGTACAGATCACCGTGGCACCAGCCTCGCCGAGGGCAGTTGCGATGCCCCGTCCAGCGCCCCGCGTGGCGCCGGCCACCACAGCGACGCGGCCGCGCAACGTGTCCGGGTCCGGTGTCCATTCCATGGGTGGAGTATTGCGCGCCACCGCGATTCCCAACGCCGAATCTCCCACGCGGGCGCATACTCGCGAGGGTGACACCGTTACAGCGCTACATCGCCGAAGAAATCGCAACCGATCACGTCGACGGCCTGCTGTCCAGACGCGAAGCCCTGCGCCGGCTGGCACTGCTCGGCATCGGCACGGCGACGGCCACCGCTCTGATCGCCGCATGCAGCGAGGACAAGCCCACCGCAGAAGCACCTGTGACGTCCGGTGAGCCGGCCACCGTCAGCGCTCCGCCGCCGGGCTCGCAGAGCGCCCTGCCGACGTCGCCGATCACCTGGGCCGGGCCGCGGGGCGAGTTGCAGGCGGCCGGGGCCGAGGCGCCGGATGCGCGCGGTGGAGTGCTGGTCATCCACGAGAACAAGGGTCTCAACGACTGGACCCGGTCGGTGGCGGGTCGATTCGCCGGCATCGGCTACTCGGCGCTGGCCATCGATCTGCTTTCGGGCCAGGGCGGGACGGCCAAGTTCACCGACCCTGCCGAAGCCACCGCGGCGTTGGGCAAGATCCCGCCGGAGGAATCCGTGGCCAACCTCAAATCGGGCATCGCCGAGTTGCAGCGACGGGTGCAGGGAAAGAAGGTCGCGGCCGTCGGGTTCTGCATGGGCGGAGGCTTTGTCTGGCAACTGCTCGCGGCGGGGAGTCCGGAGCTGGCCGCCGCAGTTCCGTTCTACGGTCCGACGCCGGACAACCCGGACTTCGCCGGATCGAAAGATGTTGCGGTACTGGGCTTCTACGGGGCGCTCGACCAACGCGCCAACGCGACCGAGCCGGTGGCGCGAGCGGCGCTCGAAAAAGCAGGACTGATCCACGAACTCGTCACCGAGCCCGACGCAAACCACGCGTTCTTCAACGACACCAACGCGGAACGCTACAACGCCGCAGCGGCCGATGACGCCTGGCGCCGTGTGCAGGACTGGTTCACCCGCTACCTCGGCTAACCCTCACCCCGCGAGCGACCGTGTCTGCACCCCGACACGCCGTTGATACCCGGCATTTCTGGGACGCTCGTGGCAGAGGTTGGACGTCAATCAGCGCGCGATTACTGTGAACTCGTTACCCTCTGGATCCGCCAGCGTCGCCTCCAGCGACACCTCGCCGTTCTCGGGCCCGGCCAGTTGAAGGCGCAGGCGGTTCCGAACCACCTTGGGCTCCGATGCCCGCACGAACTCGAGCCAGAAACCTGATTCCCGGCGGACGGTCGCGTACTCCGGATGCTCGCGGGTCACAGGGAGGCCGGTCGCCTGCGACCAGAACGTCGCGACGGCAGGCGGGTCCAGCGCGTCAACCACCAATGCGGCCACCGAACCGCAGGCCAGGTACTCCTCACGGGGCTCCAGCACACAGAATTCGTTGCCCTCCGGATCGGCGAGCACCACCCACGGCACCGCACCCTGGCCGATGTTCACCGGTGCTGCACCAAGCGTCTGAGCCCGATGCACCAGTTCAACCTGGTGGCCCGGCGACGTGCTCGCCAGATCGAAGTGCAGGCGGTTCTTGCCCTGCTTGGGGTCGGCAGCGGCCGCGAGCACCAGGTCCACCTGCTCACCAAGCGATACCCCGACGCCCACGCGCTGCTCCGTACTGGCGCATTCGAGCAGCTCCGACCAGAACCGGCCCAACGCAACCGGATCGGCTGAATCCATCACCACTGCGCGCAGCTCAAGTGCCATCGATCGACACTAGCGCCGTATTCATGGTCTGTTCAGACACCGGTTCACGGCGCGTTGTTGACCGCACACGCGTCCCGTTCACATTCAGCCCATGCGGGTTGTTCAAGTTGCTAACTTCTACGGCCCGCGTTCGGGGGGCCTGCGTACTGCGATAGATCGTCTGGGCGCGGAGTACTGTGCCCGGGGACACGACGTTTTCCTCGTGGTTCCGGGCCGGTTCTCCGAGTGGCACCAGCTGTCAACGGGGGTCGTGCGTATCTCGTTGCCCGCCAGGCTGATTCCGTTCACCGGCGGTTATCGCGCGGTGCTGCCGGGACCGGTGACGTCGTTGCTCGAGCAACTCGCACCGGACGCACTCGAAGTGTCGGACCGCTTGACGCTGCGCTCTCTGGGTGGCTGGGGCAGACGGCACGACGTTTCCACCGTGATGATCTCCCACGAACGACTCGATCGCCTTGTCGGACAGGTACTTCCCGCTCGTGCGGCACGATCCATCGCCGACGTGGCCAACCGTCGGACGGCGGCCAGCTACGACGCCGTGGTTTGCACCACTGCGTTCGCTCGTGAGGAGTTCGACCGGATACACGCCCCCAATGTGGTCACCGTGCCGCTGGGTGTCGATCTGGACCAGTTCCATCCGCGCCGCCATTCGCCGTTGGTGCGACAGCAGTGGGCCCGGCCGGAACAGACCCTGCTGGTGCATTGCGGCCGCCTGTCTGTGGAGAAGCACGCCCACCGCAGCATCGATACCATTGCCGCGCTGCAGGATTCCGGGATCGATGCCCGACTCGTCGTGGTCGGGGAGGGTCCGCTGCGGGCGCGGCTGGAACGCCAGGCGGCCCGTCTGCCTGTCGATTTCACCGGCTACATCGGCTGCCGCAATACCGTCGCCACCATCCTGGCGACCGCCGATGTCGCGCTCGCACCCGGCCCGCATGAAACGTTCGGGCTCGCGGCACTCGAAGCGTTGGCCTGCGGCACACCGGCAGTGGTGTCGCGCACGTCAGCGCTCGCCGAGATTCTCACCAACGACAGCGGGGCCGCGGCAGACAACGACGCCGACGCGATCGCCCGCGCCGTGACCGCCATCATCAGCAAACCGGAAGAGCTGCGCCGCAACAGCGCGCGCCGACGCGCCGAACAATTCACCTGGCCGCGCGCGGCCACGGGGATGCTCGACGCGCTGGGCGCAAGCTAGACGCAAACCGGCTACGTTGTCCGGATGCGTGGCACCACGTCCGGCCCAGCCGACACGGAGCGCGCGCGGAGCCTGTGGTTCGCCCTCCTTTTGACTCTGGCCAACGGATTCCTGGACGCCCACACGTATCTGACGCGCGGCGGAGTCTTCGCCAATGTCCAGACCGCCAACGTGATCTTCTTCGCCATCGACGGATCGGAGCGCAAATGGGCGGCGGCACTGGCTCACCTCTGGCCATTGCTCGCCTTCATCGGCGGGGTCGCGCTGGCCTCACATATCAAGTCCGGCCGTATCGAACGCATCGTGACTCATCCGTTGCGCTGGACAATGGCCATCCAGGCCGTTGCGCTGGGAATCATCGGATTCGTGCCCGCATCAGTACCTCACAGCTACGTCACGGTGCCGATCAGTTTTCTGGCGGCCATGCAGATCGGCCTGTTTCGCAACATCGGCGAACTCGTCTACCTGCCGGTCGCCACCACCGGCAACCTCATGCGTTTCGTCGAAGCGGGCTATGACGGCTTCTTCGCGCGAAAGGCTGAAGGGAGGCGGGCGTTCGCGGTGTACGGCTCGTTGACTATTGCGTTCGCGTGCGGCGCCTTCGTCGGCGCAGTGGCCAGCTTGGCCTGGGGAGTGCACGCGATCTGGCTGCCCGCCGGATTTCTCGCTGTCACGCTGGTTTTGTTCATCATCGATGAGCGTCACCTGCGGTGATCTACGATCCAGGAATGATCCGGTCGCTTGCGGTTCTCGCCGTGGCGTTGACATTCGCCGCAACCACAGGTGTGGCCCACGCCGAGCCCGGCCCGCCGAAGGCCTGCTCCTACGTGCTGTCACCTCCACACGTTGTGCAGCTGTCAGGGACGAACGTGGTGACCGCGACGTTGTCTCCGGCCAGCTGTGATCAGTCCAACGTCTCCCTCTCGGTGGCATGCGTGCAGTTGCAGGGCAGCGACGGTCACGAGCAATGCGACCAAGGGGAGGGGATCATCCCCGCCCAGGTCTACTACCAGCCGTATCGGCCGGGTGCGACCTACGTCGCGACCGGCAGGGGCTGCGCCCTGAAAGGCAATCCGCCGCAGCCGATCTGCGATACGACCGGCCCCATCGCCGCAACGCTGTAGGACTCAGGCTCCACGGGCGCCGGCCCGAGCCGGCAGATAGTGCACGTCAGGCCCGGGATCGAATCGGTAACCGCGGCCGCGGATCGTTGTCAGCACGCGGGCATACCTGCCGAGCTTTGCGCGCAGGCGGCGCACATGGGTGTCCACGGTCCGGTACGACGCCTCGACGCCGGGCGCGCGGTCGTGCCAGACCTCGTGCATGAGTTCACTGCGCGACACTGGCCGGCGAGGCAGGCTCGCAAGGTAACCAAGTAGCTCGTACTCGCGGTACGTCAGGCGGACCCGCTGCCCGTCGATGCGCACCTCGCGGTTCACGCGGTCGATTGTCAGGCCCTCGGACCGACGCAACGGGCCCGCGGGCGCAGAGCCAGCAGAGACCACAGCCTTGCGGGCGCGCACACCTGGAACCGAATGCGCGATCAGCCGGCCGAACTCGTCGGCGAGTTGCGCAGTGCGACTTGGCAATTCCGCCGACCCGGCTGGCACGTCGAGCACCAGGACCACCCGGACCGTGTCGACGGGTGGCTTCGCGGGCCGTGCCACGCCTTGGTACACCCGACCACTGTCGCCGGCCAATGGCACCGCGAAAAGGGTTTGCGTCTTCGTGAGCGCAAGTCAGAACGCCGCCAGCACCTGCCCGGCATAGGTCGTGGCGATGAACTCACGGGTCGACTCGCAGTTCAGCGCCTCGGCGAGTGCTTGCACAGCCGAGCCGTCGCAGTTGTCCGGCCTAGCGACGAGGTACTCGGCGTACGCCGAGTTGCCGCGGTCGCAGAACAGGGCGCTGTCCGTGTCGACGCCCTGCTCCATGGCCTGGTTGCCGAACAGGAAGACCACGTCGAAATCCCCGCGCACTCCGCCGAGCAGCCAGCTGGTCAGCTCCTTGAACACCAGCCGGCGCGGGTTCGACCGCACGTCGGCCACGGTGGCCAGCGATCGGCGCACGGGCACACAGTCGATCAACCCAAGCTGATCGAGCATCATCAGCGAGCGGTCCACGTTCACCGGGTCCGACGGCAGTGCGACCTCGGCGTAATCGGGGATCGCGTCGATGTCGGGTACCGACGCCGAGTACAGCCCGAAAGGTTCGATGTGCACGGGCACGACGGGCACCAGCCGGTTGCCGGTGCGGCGATTGAAGTCGTCGAGGAACGGCAGGTACTGGAAGAAGTTCGCGTGTAACCGGCCGGCGACGAGCAGGTCGTTGGGCTCGTCGAAGGTCTCGAAGATCTCGATCTGCAGGTCGATATCGCGACCGGCCAACGGCTCGCGGACGAAATCGAGGATCTCCGCGTGCGGGACCGGGGTGGCGCCGACACGCAGCGGCCGCTTGCCCTTGGTGCCCACCGCGCGGACCGAGCTGCTCACCGCCCGAAGACTACCGGCGAAGTCGGCCAGTGCAAGCTCAAGCCGCTGGGCGATTGTGGCCAATTGTTACAACGTATGACTCACGGTGAATCCAGATGTGGTGTCGCACAGCGCGTTACTCCTATGGTCCC
>DATFCF010000222.1:0-2004 GCA_035253445.1 Mycobacterium sp. | reverse complement strand
CGAACTGCGGCAACACCGGCTGGGGCGGCTGCGGCCGACACATCGACACCGTTATGAGCTCCGTGCCTACCGCCGATCGCTGCACCTGCCGTCAGGACACCACCCCGGTCCAGGACCAGCGTCGCACCCTGCGTTCATTCTTCCGCCGCTGACCGCTGACCGCCGGCCGAACGGTCGGCTGCGTGAGTCGCGGCAGAGGTTGTCGTTCTCGATGGTCAGCACGTGAAACGCGCGAGCGAACGTACCTCGCGGCCCGTAACGAACCGGCGATATCTTGACCACCATCGAATTCGGCGGCTCGCCTCGGCGAGGTCCGGGGCCCGCTGAAAGCCGTAGGGCATCTTTAGAACCAGTGACGGCGTCCACCGACGGCGCGGCCGGTGGCCCCGAGCAGCGCGAGGATGACTCCGATGACCAACAGGATGATCCCGATGGTCCAGAGGATTGAGATGCCCGCCACGAATCCGATCACGAGCAGAATCAGTCCGAGAATGATCACGATGAACCTCTTCTCGGCGCGTGTGCGCCAATCATCCGCGGTTACCCCCTCGTCGTAGTCGGAAAACAGATAGTCGACAGCGAGATGCGCAGGGTTGGCCGTGAGCAGGGGCACCCATGCGCGGCAGGCGTCACTCATGGTGTGTGCGGGTGACTGCTGCAAGAAACGCACGATCTTCTGCGGGCTCCGGGTGCGCGGAGGGGCCGGTCGGGTTTCGTAATGGTCCCGGCCACAAGTCGCGGAGGCGATCGATTTCGTTTGTTTTCGTCGAGTTCTCCACCTGGGTTCTTCCTCGACGCGGCGCAGTTGTGCCCCGCAACTGTCACGGGCGCGGAAGTGCTGGTGATACTCGATCCTTGTCGGAATACCGCAAACACGATCTGCCCCACACCATTCCCCACGATTCTCGTGTCATCGCCTGCTCCGACAACGGTCACGGAGGTACTAGCAGATCCGGCAACAGTCTTTTATGCCGCCTTGTCGGGGTGATCGGAAGGCTGCGTCCGCGGGGGCACGGGAACGCGCTCCCCGCCACGTAGGGGCCTAGGGTGTGTCTCCCAATGATTTGTGGTGTTGTGCTGCAGACTCTTCGGTGTGGCAGACGTTGTTGATCGGTTTGAGGTGTTGACGGACAAGCAGTGGGAGTTGCTCGCGCTGCTGTTGCCCAGTTCCGATGGGCTCCGGGGGCGGAAGTTCCGGAACAATCGTGTGGTGGTCGAGGGGATGCTGTATCGACTGCGGACCGGGTTGCCCTGGCGAGATCTCCCGTCGCATTTCGGGCCGTGGAAGACGGTGTGGAAGCGACATCGCCGCTACGCCGGAGACGGAACCTGGGATCGGGTGCTGACGGCTCTGGTCGCGATGGCCGACGCCGGCGGGAACCTGGACTGGGCGGTCTCTGTCGATTCCACAGTGGTCCGGGTCCATCAGCACGGTGCGAACGCCGCCCGCCACACAGGGGGATCTACCGAATTACACGAACCTCGGTGACGAGCCTGCCGATCACGGCATCGGCCGGTCGAGGGGCGGGTTGACCAGCAAGGCGCACCTGGCGTGCGACGGTCACGGGCGCCCGCTGTCGGTGCTGGTCGGCCCAGGCCAAGCCGGTGACAGTCCGATGTTCGCCCACGTGCTGGAGGGCATCTGCGTGCCGCGGCTCGCGGGCGGAGCGCACCGCACGCGCCCCGACGAGGTCCGGGCCGACAAGGCGTACTCATCACGGGCAAACCGGGAACTGCTGCGCAGCAGAGGCATCAAGGCGGTGATCCCCGAGAAGACCGATCAGGCAGCGAACCGGGTGAACAAGGGCCGCGCGGGCGGGCGGCCACCGAACTTCGACCCGGAGTCCTACAAGGGGCGCAACGTGGTCGAACGGGCCTTCAACAAGGCGAAACAGTGGCGTGCGGTGGCCACTCGCTACGACAAACTCGCCCTCACCTACCGCGCCGGATTCCTGCTCGCCGGCATCGTCGAGTGGCTCAAGTTATTGGGAGACATGCCCTAGT
>DATFCF010000221.1:0-3288 GCA_035253445.1 Mycobacterium sp. | reverse complement strand
TGACGCGGGCCGCAGCGGTGCGGCTCGAGTCGGCGGGGACGCTGCTGCGACGGGTGACAGAGAATGCCGACCGGGCCGCAAACATGATCTCGATCGCGCTGCTCTACCGCGGCTCGCGGCAGAGCTTGGCGCGGGCCCAGGCCGCGCTGCCCCACCTCGGCCGCGCGATCACCACCGCACAGGCCGTGCTGCGCGTCGAGGCCGAGGAGCTCGTCGACGTGGCTCCCGACGACTTGGTCGACGCGGTGGCGACGCTGGCACAGGCTATCGACGAGTTGCTGAAGACGCTGTGGTGGCCGGCCTCGGATCGTGCCGAAGCAGGGGCGGCAGCGGGTGAACTACTCCTCGCTGAGGCTGTCGGCGCGGTCGACCGCCATGCCGTTCACGTCGTCGAGGTAAAGGAACTGTCGGACCATCCGTAGCGCGTACTCGAGCCCGGCCTTGTGCCCCGCGCTGGCCTCGTCCAACTCCTCTCCGTAGGCCGCGACCGCGGCGTCCAAGGCGGCGACAAGCGTGTCGCGGCGGTGGACGAACGTCCGTAGCGCCTGCGTCAGCAAGCGGACCGTCTCATCCGAACTGGTCATCGCGCGCTCTGCGGAGCCTTCGCGAACTGCTCGACGATCGCAGCACAGAACGCCGGTAGGTCCTGTGGCGAACGGCTGGTGGTGAACTGGCCGTCCACGACGACATCCTGGTCGGCGACGTCCGCTCCGGCGTTGCGCAGATCGGTGCGCACGCTGGGCCAGGACGTCAGCCGGTGCCCGCGCACGACGTCGGCCTCGACCAGCGTCCAGGGACCGTGGCAGATACTGGCGACCGGCTTGCCGGTGGCCACGAAGTCCTTGACGAAGCCGAGTGCGTCGCTACTGATGCGCAATTGGTCGGGGTTGACCGTGCCGCCAGGCAGCAGCAGCGCGTCGTAGTCGTCGACTGAGGCGTCCCGCACCTGCTTGTCGACCGGGAAGGTGCCGGCCGAGACGAGATCGAACTGTCGCGCCTGGATCTCGCCGGGGTGGATGGAGAGCAGCTCGGTCGTGGCGCCGGCACCGTGCAGCGCGCCTTGCGGCTGCTCGAGTTCGACGCGCTCGACGCCGTCGGCCGCGAGGATCGCGATCTTCTTGCCGTTGAGTGTCTGTGCCATGGGAAACCTCCGGATCGATGTGAGTGCGGAAAAGGGCGGTGGTTAGGACGCCGTGCTCTGAAGCGTCTGGTCAACCCAGCCACGCAGGACCGACGCCGGTGCCGCGCCGGCGCGTCGGCCGACGACCTGGCCCTCGCGCATGAGCATGAGCGTTGGCACGGCTTGGACTGAGAAGCGTCGCGCCAGCGACGGCGCGGCATCAACGTCAACCTTCACGAGCTTGACCTTCCCCGCCAGGTCAGTGGCCACCCGCTCCAGCGCCGGGCTCACCTGCCGGCACGGGCCGCACCACGTCGCCCACATGTCCACCAGCACCAACGGCCGCGCACGCTCGGCAACGTCGCTGAAGTCGTCGTCGTCCGCGTCTGTCACCCAGGGCAGCGGTTGACGGCAGTTCCCGCACCGCGGGACTCCGTCGGCAACGGCCGGGATCCTGTTCTTGCGCCCACAGTGCGGGCATTCGATCACCTGGGTGTTCATGGCCTCCTCGCATCCTCGCCGCACGGACACTTAGGCCGAGACGACGGCTGCGAGGTCGCTCGGCATACCGGCGCGAATGTCTTCCCATTCGCCTTGGGTCACGTGCGGCCGGAGAGCGTGGAGCACGGTCTGGACGAGCCGCGGCGTGCCGCCCTCGACTTCGTACGAGAACTCGCGCCCCACCCGCCCCAGGAACTCGTCCCGCTTCATTCGTTGAGGCACGCGGCTGGGATCCCAGCCGTCGTAGTAGATGCCACGGATCAGCACCGGGAACTGGGCAGCCAGCTGTGCCGCCTCGTCGACGCTGAGCCGGTCACGCAGCGCGTGCAGCACCGCGCGCAGAGCGGCATACGACTGGTTGCGCCTTTCCTTCGGCCATCCGTAGACCGACTCGATCTCCTTGAGGACCCGGTTCGTCCGATCCACTGTCGTGCTGAAGGCCGCGAATCCGGCGTCGACCATCGTTCAACCTCCTGCCTTCAGGGTTCGACGGTCTCATGTCGGGGGGTGAACGCGGCTCATCCCGCGAGGGTGGCGGGACCCTCCGGACCGCCGGTCATCCCGCGAGGGGGAACCGCACTCACCCGCATCCGAGGAGTCTCGGTGAGAAAGCTGTTGCAACTCCGGAAGGGAAGCGCGCCACCATGTCACTCGCACCTTTTACATCCAGGCAACGTCGCGGCGGTGGACAGCCGATCACCACGCAGGTCGGCTGGGATCCCATTCGTGACGCCAACCGGTTCGATCAGCTGATCCGCACGCTCTTCGCCGATTCACCGGGCCTCACGCCGCAAGGTGCCCTGGCGATTCCGGTCGACATCGAAGAGACCGACGACGCCTACATCGTCGACGTTGACCTCCCCAACGTGAATCCCGACGACGTCACCATCGAGATGCGGGGCGAAGAACTGCGGATTTCAGGCCAGTTCGAGCAGCGCGAGCGCTCCGGCGTGATGCGCCGGCAGAGCCGCCAGCAGGGCGAGTTCGAATACGTGGTCGATCTGCCCAGCGACCTCGATCCCGACCGGGTCGACGCGACATACGGTCGTGGTGTCCTGCGGATCACCGTGAGCAAGGCCCAAGACGCGCAGCCGCGCCGGATCGAGGTCCACGAGGCCCAGGGTGGGCGAGAAGCGAAATAGGTCGAGAGCGCAATCACGAGTGCCTGAACGGATCAACGAATTCTATGACCATTCACAGGGCCACTTTTGACCTCGGCGTGCCGTGGGAAGACGGGGCCGGCTACAGCCAGGCGGTGCTGGTCGACGACTGGCTCTACATCTCCGGGCAACTGGGCCATCGACCGGACGGAACGATCGTCTCGCCAGCCGCCGACGGCCAACAGGTCGTCGAGCAGTCGACGATGAAGGATCAGATGATCCAGACGTACATGAACGCCCGTGCAGTGCTGGCGCACTTCGACTGCACCTTCGACAACATTGTCGAGGAGGTTGTGTTCGCCGTCGACATCAAGGCGGCGCTCGCGGTGATGCGTGAGGTGCGCCAGCAGTTCTATCTCGGGCACAGGCCCAGGGTCGCGAACACCACGGTCGGCACGTCGGCGCTGGCGCTGCCCGGCCAGCTCGTGGAGATCAAGTTCGTCGCCCGTCGCTGACGGACTATGAGCCTGACCGGGCGCGAGGGCGCATCCGCCCCATCCACTTCAC
>DATFCF010000220.1:0-4187 GCA_035253445.1 Mycobacterium sp. | reverse complement strand
GCCGCGACCGCCGCTGAGCTGGCGCGGCTTCAGCCCGGCAAGATCCTCATCTTCGGCAGCACCGGCGTGGTGAGCGACGCGATCGCGGCGCAGCTGTCCGGCTACGCCGGTGGCGACGTCCAGCGCCTGGCCGGCGTCTCGCCGACCGCGATGCAGGACGGGCCAATCCTCCTCGTCTCGCCCGCCGGGATTCCGGCAGCCACCGCGGCCGAGCTGGCGCGCCTCCAGCCAGGGAAGATCCTCATCTTCGGCAGCACCGGCGTGGTGAGCGACGCGATTGCGGCGCAGCTCGCTGGCTTTGCGGGATCCGTGCAGCGACTCGCGGGCGCTGATCGCTATGCAACGGCCGTGGCGATCAGCGCGGGCACCTTCGCCAGCGCCGAGACGGTGTACGTGGCCACGGGACGCAACTTCCCCGACGCGCTGTCCGCGGGTCCGGTCGCCGGACTCTCCGCCGGTCCGCTGCTCCTCGTTCCAGGCTCATCAGTGCCGCCGAACGTGCAGGCCGAGCTGCGGCGTCTCGATCCGGAGGAGGTCGTCATCCTGGGCGGCGAGGGCGTCGTCACGAACGCGGTGTTGACACAGATCCAGGCCGCCGTCGGCGGCTGACCCGATTCACTCCAGGTTTGTGGGGCGGCGTCGGTCTTTCACCAGTCACGCAATCGCAGTCGGATTCAACGAGACGTTGCCCGGTGGGCTACTCAGACGGCAAGTTCTGGAACTCGTCGCTCACGATGCGGTTGCCTAGCGGGGCGGCAAGGTGAACAGTCCATTCAGTGCGGACGCCCTGGGCTGTGTAGCTACCAGGCCAGTACAGCACCCTAATCGCCACGCGAACTTCCGTACTGGATTCGACGACGTTTGTGATTCGAGACCACGCACCTTCGCCGGTCAATCCGATAATCTCGATAGTGTCCTCGTCAACCAGTCGGTATGAAACGGCCGGGACCAATTGACCACCACCGAGTGCAGGCACGCCTTGCCCGCCATCGCGGATCCCGAGCCAGACGCAAAGAAGAAGCAGTGCCGCTAAGGCAACTGCCAGGCCACCGACGGCGCGCGTCATGGACTCGCCCAGATACCACCTGGTAACCCTTGGACCGGGTTCTGAATGTCGGTGAAGACCACCGTGCAACCGAGAAAGTCCGAGAGGCCGCTAATGATGCCTTTGGCCGCGACGCCGTCGCCATACAGAGTGAAGACGGAGCCACCTGAGTCACCGAGGCTTGCGCAAGTTCCGGACTTGTAACCAGCAGCAACGTTCCGAACCCACTCCCCGGTGTTGTACTGAGTGTCGATGCCGGCTACGCCGACCGTCCATCCGCACAACTCACCAGACGAGCGTCCACCAGTACAGAAGCTGTCGCCGTTTTGCGACCAGCGCGCCCAGACCAGTCTGACAACTGACGTCGTGCTGCTCGTCGGTCCGCCCCGCCAAATGCTTGGGCTCACAGCGCGGCCGGCCGCCAACTTCACGAGAGCTACATCGCCTCGATTGATCGACGAGCCGGAGTACCCAACGGTTCCCACTCCGGGTTCCCAATTCTCGTGGGACCAATTCAGGACGGATCCCATGGTCTGTGCAGGGCTACAACACGTAACCGTCCCACCATTCGGTATACAGTGAGCCGCTGTTAGCAGCCCATACCAAAGTGTCCCATTCCTCCAAGCGAAACCATCTGAGCAAACACTCGGTGTGTAGATCTGCGCACCGCCCAGGTACGTCGACGGATCATTCTGTCGGTTGTCGAGCGGCGTCGCGTTGGGACGGGCTTGGACCCGAACCGCCACGGCGTCACCGAACCTCGTGGCAAGTTCCGAGCGTAGGTCAATTGTGGCTTCCACAACATTGAGGATCATTCGGTTATTGCGGTGATCCGGCTCGATTTGCCAGATCAGGTCCCACGCGTCCGAGCGCCGCGCTTGATTAAGATCGATCACTTCGGTGGCCACGCTCTGCAGCTCCGCGTATGAATACCTCGCTTCACGCAAGTCGTGTTCGACGCCGAGGAAGAGCCCGGCTTCCGCGAGGGCCGAGGCTTCGTCTGACGCCGCCGACAGGCTGAGGCGTCTCGTCGACGGTTCGAACCACGGATAGCCGAAATCGTCCGGGTGGTCCATCATCAGCTGTAGCGCATTGCTGATCGCTTGGGCTTCGACTTCGATGGTCGATGTCGACTGTTGGACCTCAGGTCCGACGACATCGACGTCATCGATCGCTGAGCCGGCCTGTGCGGAGCCGGGGGTCAAGATAAGGACGACGGCTATGAATACTGTCGGCCATTTCCGACGCTGATATTCGAGCCTGTGCATTGGGAACTCCGTCCAACTCCGCGCGGCTTCGAGCAGTAGACGTTGAGTCTAGTCGCAACGTCAAGCAGGACTTGATGCCGCCTGTAAGTGCACCCTATCCTGGTCGATGGCCGGATCAGCGCGACGAGCGCCTGCAAATTTCGCGTTTGGCTCGGGCGGGCGCTCGCTCGCTTGCCGCCCTTTCGTACCATGGCTGCGCCCCTGGGTGAGCGGTAGCGTCCGGCAACGTGCGGTGCTGGTGGTTGCCGGTCGCCGAACACCGCCGAGACCACCGGAGCAGACGATTCCCGTGACCCGAGCCGCCGCCGCGATCCTCTCCCTCGTCCTGCTGCTGAGCTCCGTGGCCGTCGAGCCGGTGCTCGCCGCCGATCCATCGGGCCTGCCAGAGCTGCCCGCCGAGCTGAACCGTCCCTCGGTGATGGCCGAGATGGACGCGCTGCACGCCGACGACGTGCTGACGCTCGAGCCCGGTGGGACGCCGCAGCCGCTGGCGGAGGTGGGCGGCATCGGCACGATGGGGGCAGACGGCATCGAGACCTTCGCGACCGGTCCGGGCGGGCCGCTGCCGAACGCGCTCTCCTCCGAAGTGCTCGGCTTCCTGCCGTACTGGATGCTGAGCGATCCCGACGTGCTGAACGAGCTGCGCTATGAGCTGCTGTCGACGATCGCCTACTACGATGCCGTCCTCGACGAGAATGGGGCGATCATCCGTTCCGGTCCCGGCTGGACCGGCTGGAACAGCGCCGCCATGACCGGCGTGATCAACGCCGCGCACGCGCGTGGCGTGAAGGTGGTGCTCACGGTCGCGATGCACGGCTGGGACGCGACCGGCGAAGCGAGGATGCCGGTCATGCTGAACAGCGCCGCGAACCGGCAGCGCGCGGTCAGCGAGATCGCGGCGGAGGTGAAGGCGCGCAACGTCGACGGCGTGAACGTCGATTTCGAGCCGGTGCCGCCTGCGCTGCGCAGCCAGTTCACCGCCTTCGTGCGCGAGCTGAAGGCCGGGTTGATTGCGGCGGGTGCGCGTTCCTACCTGACCGTCGACACCATGGCCGGGGCCGCGTCGTGGTCCACCGGCTATGACGTCAACGCCCTCACCGCCTCCGGTGCGGCGGACGCGATCATGGTCATGGCCTACGACCTGTCGTGGAGCGGCTCGGCCCGGGCCGGTGGGGTGGCACCGATCGAGAGTCCGTACATCTTCGACGTGACCGACTCGCTCGGCGACCATCTCGCCGCCGGTGTCAACCCGGCGAAGATGATCTGGGGCGTGCCCTGGTATGGCCGGACCTGGCCCACGACGTCCGGCGATCTCAACTCCCCGACGCGAGCCGGGACCTCGACCGCGTGGACCTACACCCAGGCCGTGGCACAGGCCACCGAGCGGGGCTGGCGCTGGGATCCGGTCGGTCGAGTGCCGTGGTACTCGTGGCAGAACAGCGGCTGGTGGCAGGGCTACTACGACGACCAGTCGTCGCTGACCATCAAATACGATCTCATCAAGAACACGAACCTGGCCGGCGTGGGCATCTGGGCGCTGGGCATGGACGTCGGC
This sequence comes from Mycobacterium sp., assembly GCA_035253445.1. Lineage (GTDB taxonomy): Bacteria > Actinomycetota > Actinomycetes > Mycobacteriales > Mycobacteriaceae > Mycobacterium. The sequence goes on along the minus strand of DATFCF010000220.1, from coordinate 319 downwards.
CACAACGAGCTGGCGAGCTCGCTCGCCGGCAGCTTTGCGCGGCGGGCCATCCGCTACGGCGGCGCCGATCGGTACGGCACCGCCGCCGCCGTGAGTGCGGCGTTCCCGACCGGCGTGCCGGTCGTCTACATCGCCACCGGCCAGAACTATCCCGACGCACTCGCCGCCGGCCCCGCCGCGGCGAAGAACGGGGGCCCGATCCTCCTTGCCGAGCGGAACAGGCTGACCGATCCGACGATTCTGGCGCTGCAACGGCTGCAGACGAAATGGATCGTCATCATCGGTGGGCCGAACGCCATCAGCCCGGCCGTCGAAGAGG
>DATFCF010000219.1:0-3493 GCA_035253445.1 Mycobacterium sp. | reverse complement strand
CGGGCTTGTACGGGCCCTCGACGTCGACACCGATGTACTCGGCCTGCTCCTTGGTCAGCTTCGTGATCTGTCCACCGAGCGCCTCGACGTGGATCTTCGCGACCTTCTCGTCGAGGTGCTTGGCCAGGCGGTACACCTCGTTGTCGTACTCGTCGTTCTTGGTCCACAGCTCGATCTGGGCGATCACCTGGTTGGAGAAGCTGTTGCTCATCACGAACGACGGGTGTCCGGTCGCGTTGCCCAGGTTCAGCAATCGACCCTCCGACAGCACGATGATCGAGTGGCCGTCGGCGAAGACGAACTCGTCGACCTGCGGCTTGATGTTGATCCGACGGACCTTCGGATCGCGCTCCAGGCGGGCCATCTCGATCTCGTCGTCGAAGTGACCGATGTTGCCCAGGATCGCCTGGTGCTTCATCGACTTCATGTGCTCCAGGGTGATGATGGCCTGATTGCCGGTGGCGGTGATGACGATGTCCGCCCAGCCGATGGCCTCTTCGACGGTCTTGACCTCAAAACCGTCCATCAGCGCCTGCAGCGCGTTGATCGGATCGATCTCGGTGACCGCGACGCGCGCGCCCTGGGCCTTGAGCGCCTCGGCACAGCCCTTGCCGACATCGCCGTAGCCGCAGACCAGCGCCGCCTTGCCGCCGATCAGCACGTCGGTGCCGCGGTTGATGCCGTCGATCAGCGAGTGCCGGGTGCCGTACTTGTTGTCGAACTTGCTCTTGGTGACCGAGTCGTTGACGTTGATGGCCGGGAACGCCAGCTCACCCGCGGCGGCGAACTGATACAGCCGCAACACCCCGGTGGTGGTCTCCTCGGTGACACCCTGCACCGACTCGGCGATCTTGGTCCACTTGGTCTTGTCGGTCTCAAAGCGTGCCCGGATCAGCGACAGGAACACCTTGTACTCGTCGGAGTCGTCGTCCTCTCCCGGAGGCACCACCCCGGCCTTCTCGAACTGCGCGCCGCGCAGCACCAGCATGGTGGCATCACCACCATCATCGAGGATCATGTTGGCGGGCTCGCCATCCCAGGTGAGCATCTGCTCGGCGCACCACCAGTACTCCTCCAGGCTCTCGCCCTTCCAGGCAAAGACCGGGGTGCCCTGGGGCTCCTCAGGAGTGCCGTGCGGACCCACCACCACCGCGGCGGCCGCGTGGTCCTGGGTGGAGAAGATGTTGCACGACGCCCACCGGACCTCGGCACCGAGCGACACCAGCGTCTCGATCAGCACGGCGGTCTGGATGGTCATGTGCAGCGAGCCCGAGATACGCGCGCCCTTGAGCGGTGCGACGTCGGCGTACTCGCGCCGCAACGCCATCAAGCCCGGCATCTCGTGCTCGGCCAGCCGGATCTCCTTGCGGCCAAACTCCGCCAAGGACAAATCGGCCACCTTGAAATCAATACCGTTGCGGACATCGGCGGTCGGCCGCTGCTCAGTCGTCGTCATATATTTGGGTTCCTTCTGTGCGCGCGTCGCAAGTACTTAGCTTTGTTACACATTAGTCGGCGCAGATGTGGCGTCGTTATTTCTGCTCGATGACACCGTAGCGCTCGGCAAACGGCGACATGAGTCTAGCTAAGTCCCGCGCGACGTCGTGATCCGCCTCCGGCGGCATCGAAACGTAGCTCATGCATAGCCGCACAATGGCCCGGGCCAGCACGCCGGCGTCCTCCTCGCTGGCGCGCACCCAGCTATCCATGAACGTCGACGTCAACCTCTCGGAGCAGCGAGTGATGATCGGCGCACTGTCAGTAGTTATCAGCTGCAGCAGGTCCGGCTTGGTGGTGCCCGTGAGCAGCGAGATCACCAGCGGGTCGGCCGCCGACTCGGCGAAGAATGACCGGAATCCTTCCAGGAACGCCGCGTAGATGTCGCCCACGTTTCCCTGGATGGAGTCGTCGACCGCGTCGACGAGCCTGTCGGCCAGTCGCAACGCGTAACCCTGCGCAAGGCCTTGCCGCGAGCCGAACTCGTTGTAGATCGTCTGGCGGCTGATACCCGCGGCCTGTGCCACTGCCGACAGCGTGATCGAGGACCAGTCGCGCTTGAGCAGCAACTCCCGCATCCCGTCGAGGATCGAATCGCGCAACAGCGCCCGCGACGCCTCGGCGTACGGCACCCGTTGCGCGACTCGCCTCTCATTCGGGCTATTCACACGCGCGACGATATCCCTTCTCGCCGCTTCGCTGGCCCAGGCGGCGGCTGTCACGGCCGCGCGACCTCCACCATCTCGAAATCGGATTTCGCCGCGCCGCAGTCGGGGCAGCTCCAGTCATCGGGAATGTCATCCCAGCGGGTGCCGGGGGCGATGCCGTCTTCCGGCCAGCCCTTCGCCTCGTCGTATTCGAATCCGCACTGTACGCAGATGAACAGTTTATAGTCGGTTGTCGTCGGCTCTTCGCGCAAGCGCTCATCGCTCATTGCCTTACTCCTATCTCTTCAAAATCGACCTTCTCACGCACCGCACAATCTGGGCAGCACCATTCGTCGGGAATGTCGCTCCACGGCGTTCCCGGCGGAAATCCTTCTCGCGCAGCGCCTTTGACCTCGTCATAGACGTAGTCGCAGCCGGGGCAACGGTATGCGCTCATGCCCCTGCCCTCCCCTCGCCCCCGTACCTCGCCAGCACCTTGTCCCGAACCCGCGGATGCACATTCACGCGCGTGATGTCGCCGCCGTAGTGCTCGACCACCCGGTGGTCCATCACCTTGCGCCACACCGCCGGCACGTATGTCAGCGCGATCATCGACGCGTAACCACTTGGCAGGTTCGGCGCCCCGTGCATGCTGCGCAGCGTCTGGTAACGCCGGGTCGGGTTGGCGTGGTGATCGCTGTGCCGCTGCAGGTGATACAGGAACAGATTGGTCACGACGTGATCGGAGTTCCAGCTGTGCTCCGGCGCGCACCGTTCGTATCGGCCGCTCTCGGTCTTCTTGCGCAGCAGACCGTAGTGCTCGAGGTAATTGACCGTCTCCAGCAGCGAGAAACCGAACACCGCCTGGATGATCATGAACGGGATCAGCGCGGGACCGAACACCGCGATCAGCACGCCCCAGAACACCACCGACATCAGCCAGGCGTTGAGCACGTCGTTGCGAATGTTGAACGGGCTCTTGCCCAGGCGACGCATCCGCTGCGCCTCCAGCTCCCATGACGAACGCAGGCTGCCCCACACGCTGCGCGGCAGGAACTCCCAGAACGTCTCGCCGAAGCGCGCCGAGGCCGGGTCCTCCGGGGTCGCCACCCGCACGTGATGGCCGCGGTTGTGCTCGATGTAGAAGTGGCCGTACCACGTCTGGGCCAGCGTGATCTTCGCCAGCCAGCGCTCCAGCGAGTCCTTCTTGTGGCCGAGTTCGTGCGCGGTGTTGATGCCCACCCCTCCGAGCATCCCGACCGACAGCGCGAGACCGATCTTGGCCGGCCAGCCCAGCGATCCGTCGAACCCGAGCCAACTCAGATCCGACGCGGTGAACAGGTAGGCCC
>DATFCF010000218.1:0-15770 GCA_035253445.1 Mycobacterium sp. | reverse complement strand
GCGCGCACAGGAGGAAGATCGCGACCCCGGAGGCGAGCGAGTAGGAGATGCGCCCGCCGGCTGCCTTCCAGCCCGGATGGCCGATGTAGACCGCGGGCGGGAACGGCGAACCGAATGCCGAACCGATCACCGCTCCAGCGCCGTCGGCGAGTAGTACGCTGCGCAGGTTGAAGTTGTCTCCCGCGGCGGCGGCGCTTTCCACGTTGCTCATCGCCTCGGTGAAGTTGTAGACGCCCAACGGAATTGCGGTGCCTAGTAGCGGTGCGAGGTCGGTCAGGCCGTTCCACAAGAGGTCGAGGCGCAGATCCGGAATGCCGATCGCGATATCCGAAACCGCCTGTCCGACATCGGGTGCGGACATGTAGCCGCCGATCCAGCCGATCGCGGTGCCGACCAGCAGCGCGGCCAGCCCCACCGGAATGTTGAACGGCAGCTTCACGTCGGTGAAGAACCCGATCAAGATGATGGCCATCACCGGAAGGCCGATCCAGGCCGCCTCCCACATCTGCGCTGCGGGCCGCATGGAGATGAACGTGATGGAGATGCCTGCCAGCGTGCCGAGCATCGCCGCGCGCGGGGTGAGCTTGCGAATGTAGGGGCCGACGAACGCCCCGATCATCACGATCACGCCGATGAGGAACGCCCATGCCAGACCCGCCTGCCAGGCCTGAATCGGGTCGTCGGTGTTGAGGTACACCGGCAGCATGACGACGAAGATGACGATGAACATGTGCGGCACGCTCGGCCCGTACGGCAGCGCCGTGACGTCGGTTCGGTTCTCCCGCCGGGCAAGTCGGCGCGCCAGGAAGGTGTAGTAGAGATTGCCGAGGATGAGCGCGACCCCGAGGGCGGGCAATACGGTGCCCAGTACATCGCCGGCCGGGACCGCGATCACCCCGATCATCAGACCGGTCAGCGTGAGGACATTGACCAGGATGTTGAACCCCAACCCGAAGAACGCATTGGTGTCGCCGCGAGTCCACCACGGAATCGACAACGCCTTCGCGGCAGGCGGTTCGACCGGGGGATCGGCAGGTTTGACGTCGGTGGTCATCGGTTTGGTCCTCTCAGGCAGCGGTTGTGGTCAGTGCGTGCAGCGCTGGAATGACGGCCGCGGTGTCGGCGACCCACCCGAAGATGCCGCCCTGGGCCTTGATCATTTCCAGGCCGATCCGCTGAAACTCCGGGAAATACGAACCCACGCAGTCGGATACGACCAGGCACTCGTAGCCGCGGTCGTTGGCCTCTCTGGTCGTGGTGTGAACGCAGACCTCGGTGGTGACCCCGGTGATCAGCAACTGGGTGATTCCAGCGTCGGCCAGCACGTCCTGCAGTGCCGTGGCGTAGAACGCGCCCTTGCCGGGTTTGTCGATGACGACCTCGCCGTCGATGGGCGCAAGTTCGTCGACGATGTCGTGCCCGTACTCGCCGCGGATGAGGATGCGGCCGTACTTTCCGTCGTCGCCAATGCGTTTCGAGGGGGCGCCCCGGCTGAGTTTGGCCGGTGGGCAATCCGACAGATCTGGTTCATGCCCCTCGCGGGTGTGGATCACCAACATCCCCGCCGAGCGGGCCGCGGCGATAAGGGCGGCCAGCGGTGGCACCACCTTGAGCAGTTGGTCCACGTCGTTGCCGAGGCTTTCACCGAATCCGCCGGGCAACAGAAAGTCTCGCTGCATGTCGATGACGATCAGCGCGGTCTTGCCGGCCAGGATCGGAAACGGCGACGGTTCGGCGGGCACTTCGATGGGCTGACTCATGACGCATGCTCCTCGGATACGACGGTGGACTGCGGCAGGGACGCCGAACGTGGCTCGTCGAGAATTTGTGCGGCGAGATGCAGCACGGTGTCGTCGGTCAATGCCTGACCCAGCAGCATCGCGCTGTACGGCCGACCGTCCGTGGTGATTCCGAGCGGCACCGCGACGCCGAGCAGGTCGAGCAGGTTCCCGAAATGCGTGTAGTGGCCGAGCACGGTGTTGCAGTCGATCGGCGCGGCGAGCACCTCGTCGACGGTGAACGTGGTGCCGATCGTCGGGAGCACCAGCACGTCCATCTGCTCCCAGAGCCGGCCCACCAGCGCCTTGAGGTCCTGCAGGCGTTGCAATGCGGTGAACGCGTCGACCGCGGTGTAGCGCTGGCCGCCGAGAAGGATCTCGCGCACCACTGGATGGATCGAATCCGGTTGAGCGGCGAGGAAATCACCGAACTCGACCAGCCGCTCCGCCACCCAAGGTCCCTGGTACAGCAGTGACCCGGCGGCCAGAAACGGTTCCAGCGAGACGTCCACGATGGTGGCTTTGCGGGCCAGCTGGTCGCGAAATGCCAAGTGGGCGCGCCGCATTTCGTCGTCGCCGAAGAACTCCAGTTCGTCGGCCGCGGGCAGCCCTACGCGGATCGCGGAGCCGCCGTAGCGCGGTCCGCGATCGCGCGACCAGGCGTCGTTGTCGTCGCGGGCGGCCATCACGTCGAAGACACGGTCGACGTCGTCGACGCAGCCTGCCATCACACTGATGCAGTCCAGCGACTTGCATGCGGGCACCAGGCCGACCGTGCTGATCAGCCCGCGCGACGGTTTGAACCCGATGACGCCGTTGAGCGCGGCGGGCACCCGCCCCGAGCCGGCGGTGTCCGTGGCCACCGCGAACGGCACCTGGCCCAGCGCCACGGCCAGTGCGGAGCCCGAACTGGAACCACCCGAGATCAACTCGCCGCCGAAGACGCTGCGCGGGATGGGATATGGCGTGCGGGTGCCGTTCAGCCCAGTCGCGAACTGATCCAGATTCGTCTTGCCGACGTACAAGGCGCCCGCGTCGAGCAAGCGCCGCACCACGGGTGCGCTCGTCGACGCGACGTAGGCGTAGTCGGGGCACGACAGCGTGGTCGGCACGCCTTCGACGTCGATGCTGTCTTTGACCCCGAACGGAACGCCGTAGAGCGGCAAGGTCCGCGCGCCTGCACGGTTCTCGATCTCCGCGGCGGCGGCAAGGAGCTGATCTCGGGGAACGGTGGACAACCAGGTGCCGTCGTCGCCGCGTGCCGCGATGGCGTCGGCGACGCGGGCGGCCGTCTTGGTCGGCGAGCCGGTCCCGCCGGCGTGCGACGCCAAGATCTCGGCGACCGACGGCCCGATCGACGGTCCACACAGGTCATCAGCCATTCTGTCGATTGTCGACAGAATGATGGCGATCTCGGGTCGGACGTGTGTCGTTTGTGTTAGCGGTCTGGTTCGATGCCGAGATAGTGGAGGTGGCCGTGGTCCTGCAGGGCGGCGATGACAACAACGGGATCGTTGGTCTGCAATGCGGACAGGATCGCCTGGTGTCTCTCGATGCCGTCGCGTGCCCGGTGGTGGCGGGCCTCCTCGCGCATGTTCATCGCCATCGGCAGTTGAAGTTTCAGCAGTATCGGATCGAGCGCGATGTCGAGCTGACGGTTGCCCGCGAGCTTAACGACGGCCGCATGAAACAACCGGTGCGCGTCGTCGCGATCGAGATCGTCTGCAGCAGCGCGCATTCGATCCAATGCCGCACACACCGGCTGCAGAGCTACCTCCGGGTCGGCCAGCGGCAGAGCGGTCTCGATCGCGTGGCGCTCCAGAACGTGTCGCAATGCGAAGAGCTGCAGGATGTCCGACGGCGACCAGTCGGCCACGCGTGAGCCCCGCCGCGGCAGATGTTCGACAAGTCCCTGCTGCGCCAGCAGTCGCAGCGCCTCGCGCAGCGGTGCCCGGCTGATGCCGAAGTCCGCGCAAAGCAGTTCCTCAACGATCTTCTCGCCGGGCTTCAGTTCGCCGCTCAGGATCGCGCCGCGCATGCGGTGCGCGGCGACTTCGACCAGTGTCGCCGGCAATCCGTTCCGGGACCCGTCGTGGGTGGGCGCGGCCATGGCCGCCAATGGTAGGAACTATCGACGCTGCTCGCTTCGTTGAGTCCGCGTGCCCACTGTTGTGACGACGTTGCCGAGCCTCTCCGAACAAGCCGAGCGACTGATCGAACTCGGTGTCCACGATCTGGCCGGACTGCCGGCCGGGCGGTTGAGAAGGGTGGCGGAGCATCCGGGCTCGCTGCTGGTCATCCACCCCGCGCTGGCGCCGGCATCGGTCCTCGCGCCGCTGGTGCGGGTGAACGACAAACCGGGGTTCGTGGTGACGGACATGACCGACGTCGATGAGTTCGTCCCGATCTCGTCGGCCGCAGTGCCGGACTCGCCGCTCTATGTCGTCAACGACCTCGATCGCGGCGACGCGATGGCCAACTGGAGCCCCGACGAGGCGCTACCGGCGATCACCGAGGTGGGGCGCACACCGTTGACGCTCACCGAGGCGCTGCACTGGCTGCTGCAGTGGCCGCAGACGCTGCAACGGGGCCGTTGTTTCATGACGATCGCATCCCGTCGCCGAAAGCCCGATGGCTCGCTGGACACCAGGACGCCCGCGGTGTGGATCAGCAACGGCACCGGCCGCGACGGCGCGGCCAACCGCAACGCGCCAAAGGTCGGCTGGTGCTGGGCGGGCAACCGGCACACCTGGCTCGGCTTCGCTTCCGCCGGTGGTCGATTCACGATCGGCGAATAACGTCGATCCGCACCTCGCGCCTCGGCACCACTGCGATCCCGCGCGGTCCCGCACCCCGGCAGCTCGACAGCCGGGCTAGAACATGTTCTAGTGCAAGTGTGCTGGACTTCACCCATATCGAGAACGTGACCTCGGCGGATGTGGAACGGATGCGCGTTCTCTACCAGCCGCTCGCCGAGTCGGTCCGGGAGTTGGTCGACGCGACGATCCGCACCGAAGTCGACGCGGAGACGGTGGCCGCCGTGAAGGCCGAGATCGACGCGGCGACGGCGCGGCTGCGATCACAGCAGATCGACGGCGCTTTCGGCGTGCGTTACACCTCAGGCGGCGATCGCATGCCGTGGGGCAATCCGGTTATCGGAATCCGTAATCCAATCGCCCCGCCGCTGGTGATCGAACGGGACTCCTCGGGGCGGGTATCCGCGGACTTCCACCTCGGCGCCGCGTATGAAGGCCCGCCGGGTCACGTCCACGGGGGTGTTGCCGCGCTGGTGCTCGATCACGTCCTCGGCGAAGCCGCGAGCAACGCCGAGAACCCGCGTTTCACAGGCACAATCACCCTGCGCTACGTGCGCACCACCCGACTCGGCCACCTTCATGCGGAGGCGCGCATCGACCGGACCGAGGGTGTGAAGACGTTCACCGTCGGCCACCTCGCCGATGAGGAGGGCATCACCGTCGCAGCCGAAGGCGTGTTCATCCAGCCGAAGTGGGCTCGCGGCTAGCGTCGATTCCGGCCAGGCTGCGGGTAATCGTCGCCAGTTCCGCGACGAGCACGCGGGCGGCACCGTTGTCGGCAGCGAGCAGCGCACCTTGCTCGCGCACCTGCTGATTCGCCGCGGTCAGCTCCACGATGTCGACGGTCCACGGAGTTGCCGGGCTGGCCGGCGCGCCACGCAGCGCGTCGACGTAATCATCCACCGCCGCAATGAAATCGGGATTCAACGCCGTCGACGGTTGCGCGGGAAGGCTGCCCTCCAGCGACGTGCATGCACTGGTGACTGAGTTCAGGGCCGCACGATAGGACCGCAGCCATCGACGGAGCTCGCGGGAATCCAGCCGGGTGGCACCTGAGGCCGCTTCGAACGCGGCACGGGCCCGGAACGCCCGTTGCCAGGCCGCCGACAGCGCGTCGGCGGGGTGGTCCAGCTCATGCACGAATGCCTTGACAACCGTTGCCGCGTAATCGATTTCGGTCTTCAATAACTCACCGGCGCGCTGACGCAACCGGATCAGCGCGTGATCGGGCAACACCACGTGGGCGACCAGTGCCAACCCGGCGCCGATGACGACCGCGAACAGGCGGTCCTCCATGGTCGCCCCCGCCGCAACGGCGTCGATGTCGAGTAGGAACACGATCGACGCCGCCAGCGCCGCGCTGACGGCGAGGTACCCGAATCTGACGACCGCATAGGTGACTGCGACGAATGCTGCCGCGACGACCGCCGCAGCCGAACCCGTCGGCTGCCATAGCATCGTCAGCGCCGACGCCACTGCGATACCCGCACCGATACCCGCGATGCGTCCAATGCAGCGGGTGTAGGTGTGCGCGGTTTCCGGTCGCAGCACGATCAACACGGTCAGCGCGATCCAGTAGCCGTGCGACACGTCACCGAACCGCGCGGCGGCAATGCCCAGCGCGGTGGCCGACGAGAGCCGCACGGCGTGCCGCAAGACCGGTGACGTCCAGCTCAGGTGACCACGCGCCTCGGTCGCCGCTGCTCGAAGCGAGCCGACCAGATCGGGCCGGCCCAGTTCGCCGAACCTCACGATGGCCGCCTCATGCAGTTGTTGCGAGAACCTTTGCGCGACCGTCGCTTCCGGCCCACTGATCGCGGCGACGACGGTGTCGACGTGATCCAGCGCATGTTCGGCGTTCCGCCGCGCCGTGTGACTGTGGTCAGCGACCGCGTCGAGGGACGCGGCGGCAGCCGTCAGCAGCTGCGAACCACTCTCGCCTCCAGGACCGCCCCGCAATGCACTCAACGTCGCGGTGATCCGCTCGGGCAGCCGATAGCCGCCGTGGTACGCCATCGGACGCCGGGAGGCCTGGCTGTCGACGAAGGCCTCGCGCAGCGAGATCAGTGGGGCCACGTCCACCGGTGCGTCACGGTCGGCGGCGACACTTCTCGCGTCCGCCGCCAACGCCCGGTACGCCTTGGTCAACGCATCGCGCTGAACGCGCCAGCGCTCCGGCGGCCACACCGCCACCAAGGCCGCCTGAACGCAACCGGCCGCGATGGTCAGTGCCGTGGGCGCCAGCACTCCCCATGGTGTCGGCTGTTCGACGGGCGCGATGACCAACAGCGCACTGGCGGCGGCGGCGACCAGCCCAGCGTTGCTGCCGAGCGCCCACTGCATGCCGGCGGCGAAACACCACAGCGCAACGACGCCGACGAACACGGCGTCGTTCGACGCGGTCAACCCGCCAAGGAATACGGCGGCTCCCATCTGTAGGGACACCATCACGACGAGCGGCACGCGCCCACCGGGACTGTCCTGCAATGCGATGGCACCGGCGATCGCCGCGGCGCTGGCCGCCCACACCGCCGCCGTCGGGGAGTTCCAATAGAGCGCGACGGCGGTCATTGCCAAAACCCCGAGCAGGCTGCGCGCAACCGCGCCGGCATCCGGCGTGGCCGGTCTCAGGGCATCGACTGCCCGGCCGCCCGCACTCACCTGCCTATTCTCACTCCACGAAGGTCACTGAACGGTGGAGTACACGCGTCGAATTGCGCAGCGGCCAGAATCCGCCTGACTCCATGGCGGGCTTAGCCGGCTACCGAACAGCGAGCGCTCAGCGAATCCATAGATTCCGCGAATGCGATGCTCGTTTGCGTCGTCGTTCTTGGATTCTTGCGCTCAAGCGCGGTACCGTCGTCAAATCCTTTGCGGCGCAACACATATTTGGATCACTTTTCGTCGCTGAACACTTTTCGAGGCAGTCGGTGCGCCGTTCCGCTGTATCGAATGAGCTTCGGCGATAGAGTCAGCAACCGGAACCGGTCCCGCAGCCACGGAGGTGCCGATGGTCAGCAAAGCTGTCGTGGTCGACGGCATTGCTGGAATTCCCATGCAGTTCCGGAACTCGATGAATTTCCCTGACGACATCTCCCAATGGGTTTTGCCAGGCGTCGCCCGTGCGGACAAAGCCCCACCTGCGCAACACGTCCGACGACGAAGGGACTTTTCATGAGCACAGCGGCCGAGCGTGCAGCCCAACTCGATCTCGTGGCACGACTGAAGTCGGCCTATCCCGAGCTGCCGGATGCGCCGACTCCCGACCTGTTGGACCACGAGCGCATCACCGCGTACCTGAAACCCGTCCATGACGTGGGCGGTGAGCCCGATGCGCCGATGAAGTACGAGAACAAGCAGTACGAGCTCTGGGAACACATGACCTATGTGATCTGCGAGGTCCTCGCCTGGCGCGGCATCTGGTTGTCGGAAGAACGCCGGCGGATCGGCAACGTCGACGTCGGTCGGGCCGAGTACCTGGGGCTGCCCTACTACGGCCGCTGGCTACTCGCCGTTGCCCGTGTCCTCGTTGAGAAACACCACATCGGCCTTACCGAGTTGAGCGAACGGATGGCAGAGGTCAAGGCGCGCTACGACGGCGGACTCGCCGGCAAGAAGTTGGAGGCCAAGCCGAGGTCAGAAGGCGACGGGTCGCAGGTCAAGCGCAATGAACACCACAAGCGGGCAGTGGGCAAGGGCGATCCGCAGATATATGCCGGCCAGGCCGGGGCGCCGAAGTTCAAGGTCGGCGATGCGGTGGTGGTGCGCGAGCTTCCGGTGATCTTCTATACCCGCACCCCGGAGTACGTCCGCGGCGCAAGTGGCGAAATCGCGGCGGTCGCGTACGAAAGCCCGGCCGCGGAGGACGAGACCTGGGATCGGCCCGCAACACCGGAGTGGTTCTACGTCGTTCGGTTCAACATGTCGCAGTTGTGGCACGGGTACACCGGAACAACCGACGACGTCGTCCAGACCGAGATTCCCGAGCACTGGCTACAAGCCGCCAAATAAGCTGCCCCGAAAGGAATTTGCATGGCTGGTCACGATCATGATCACGATCGCACCGTCAAGCCGATGGTCGACGAGATCACCGACTTCGAAGTCCTCGAGATCGCGCTGCGTGAGTTGTGCATCGAGAAGGGGATCTTCACCGCCGAGGAGCACCGGCGCTTCACCGAATTCGCCGAGCAGATCGGGCCAACGCCCGCGGCGCACCTCGTGGCCAAGGCGTGGCTGGACCCGGAGTTCAAGAAGCTTGCTCTTGCCGAACCGATGACGGCAAGCAAGGAGGTCGGTGTCGACTGGATGGAACCGACGGGGTTCGGGACTCCCAGCGACTTCACCGCGTTCCAGATTCTCGCCAATACTCCCACTGTGCACAACGTGATCGTCTGTGCGTTGTGCTCGTGTTACCCGCGACCGATCCTCGGCAATTCGCCCGAGTGGTATCGCACGCCCAACTATCGCAGGCGCTTGGTCCGGTGGCCCCGCCAGGTGCTCGCAGAGTTCGGGCTCTACCTACCTGACGAGATCTCCATCCACGTACAGGATTCCAACCAGAAGCATCGCTTCATGGTGATGCCGTTGCAGCCCGAGGGCACAGAGGACTGGACCGAAGACCAGCTCGTGGAGATCATCACGCGTGATTGCCTGATCGGTGTCGCACTGCCGAAGGCCGGAGTGACCACCAACGTGATCACCGATACCCGCCCGGCAGTTCACCCAGGGACCGCCGGATGAGCGACCGCATCGACGCCCTACAGGAGATCGCCGAGCGCAATCAGGTCTGGCCGGTGATGGCCGCCAAGTACGGCGTCGAGAACCCTGTGCCGCCGTGGAAGACGAGTCTGGACGGTTTGTGCGACGCGCTCGACCACGCCGCCTGCGATGCAGGCATCCCGAACTTCAAAGAGCGGCGCGATGAGGAGGACGTGTTGTCGGCGACCGTCTACCCGAGCCTGCCCTATCCGGAGAACCAGCTGGTCTCGCTTGCCCACTCCCTGCTCGCTCGCGGCATCATCGACGAGACTGAGCTGAGGCAGCGCCTGACCAGTATCCGAGCGCGGCTGGAGGCCTGACCGGAGTCGGCTAAGTTCGGCTCGTGGAAAAAGTCATCATCACGCTTCGGGCACCTGATTCGGATGAAAAGTGGTGCACCCGGATCCGCGACGACGTCGCCGCCGACCTACTCGATCTGGACCTACCGGGGCTGGCGGTCAACGTGCGTGACGACGTCGTCCGCGACTCGCTGATGACGTTGACGACGCTGGATCCGCCAGTGGTTGCCGTGGTCAATGTGTGGACCCAGCAGTCGTATGGCGATCAGGTTAGGGCGGCAATAGCGCTGCTGGAGAAGGAGTGCGCCGACGTGGCCGCGTACCTGGTCACCGAGTCCGTGCCGCTACCGCCGCCGGACACGGCGCCGGGGGAGCGCACCCCTGGATTGGCCAACGTGGCACTGCTGCGCAGACCGGCCGACCTGGACGAGGCGACGTGGCGGACGCGCTGGCACATCGACCACACGCCGGTGGCCATCGCAACCCAGTCGACATTCGGGTACACCCAGAACGCGGTGGTGCGCGCACTGACGCCCGAAGCGCCGGTAATTGCCGCGATCGTCGAGGAGCTCTTTCCCGAAGAGGCGATCTCGGACCTGCATGCGTTCTTCGGTGCCGTCGATGACGACGACCTGCGCGACCGGATGGAACGCATGATCGCCAGCACTGCCGCATTCGGCGCGAATCGCGATGTCGACACGGTGCCGACGAGCCGGTACGTATTCCGAACGCCATTCGCCGTACGGTGATCCGATGACCGTGACCCTGCAGATCAGCGACGACAACCGGGTGCGCACCCTCACGCTCAACCGGCCCGATGTCCTCAACGCGTTCAACGAGGAGCTCTACAACGCGACGGCGGTGGCGCTTCGAGACGCCGCCACCGATCCGGACGTGGCCGTCGTGCTGCTGACCGGTGCGGGTCGGGCGTTCAGCGCAGGCAACGACCTCGTCGAGATGCAAAGGCACATCACCGATCCCGCGTTCAATGAGCAAGGCAGTCACTTCTCCGACATGATCGAGGCCCTCGCCGAACTCCCGAAACCACTGATCTGCGCCGTCAACGGAGTCGGGGTCGGGATTGGCGCGACGATTCTCGGCTACGCGGACCTGGTGTTCATGTCGTCGACGGCGCGGCTGAAGACACCATTCACCAGCTTGGGCGTCGCGCCCGAGGCGGCGTCGTCGTACCTGTTGCCGCGATTGATGGGTAGGCAGAACGCGGCGTGGTTGTTGTTGTCATCGGAGTGGGTCGACGCGGTCGAGGCTCACCGCATGGGTCTCGCATGGAGGGTGTGCGAACCCGACGATCTGCTCACCGAGGCTCGTCGGCATGCCGAAATCCTTGCCTCCCGGCCAATTCCGAGCCTGATGGCGGTGAAGCAGACCATTGTGGAGCCGACCCGCGCCGAGATCGCCGCTGCGACCGCCAGAGAAATCGAACACTTCACCGTATTGCTCGGCGCCGCAGCCAACGCCGATGCCCTTGCCGAGTTCACCGGCCGGCGCGGTCCGAACGGGTAGCCGGCGCGGATTGACGTCAGATCCCGCACCACCACCGTGACGCGAATCGGTTGGGTCGACCGGGCCAAGGGCATTGCCATTCTGTTGGTGGTCCTCCATCACGCCATCCAGTTCTCCGCTCACCAGCAGTGGGCAAGTGAGACTGTCGTTTCCGTCAACTGGATGTTGCAGACGTTCCGCATGCCCGTGTTCTTCGCGATGTCGGGATTGTTCTTTCGGCACACTTCGTCCCGGTCATGGCGGTGGCTGTTGGTCAACCGGGTGTTGCCGTTCCTGTATCTGTATGGGGTTTGGACCGCCGTATGGAACGCCGCATTCGAACTGACTCCCGTCGAGGGGATCAACTTCGGGCTGCGTCACGTGCCTGCACTGTTCGCCGATCCCGGCGTGGGCCCGTGGTACATCCTGGCCCTCGCGATGTACTTCCTTGCAGCGAAGATACTTTCACCTCTCCCGGTCTGGGGTCAGCTCACAATCGTGGCGACGCTGGCGGTTCCGGTGGCCACCGGGCTGATCTCACTGGGTTGGGCGTGGGAGTACGTCACCATGTACGGCCTCGCCTTCTTTGCCGGCATGCATGGCCGACGCATCCTGATGGAGCTTGCTGATCGAACGACGGCGGTAAGCGTTGCGGCCGCTGCCGGAATCTGGGGGATCGGGACGGCCGCCGCTGTCATCCTGGGCTGGCCGATGTTCATTCCGCTGTGTGCGGCCGCGATCGCGCTGGGCGTCACCGTCGCCGCCTACCTGGATCGCGCCACGGTTCTGAGCTGGTTCGGAATGCGGACGCTGCCGATCTATCTCTTGCACATGCCGTTGATCGGCGCCGTCTATTCGATCCCCGGCATCGGGTCGCTGCCGGCCTCAACGGTGGCCGGAGCCGGAGTCGTGTTGTGCACGTGGATATTCGCCGTGTTCGCTTCGGTCGGCATATGGCGCGTCGGCCGGATCATCCCGGGCCTCTTCACCGCTCCGTGGTGTGGCGAAGGCAGCGCTACGCGGACTCGGCGGGAACCGCCCGCCGTCGGCGTCGTGAACACGTGAGCTCAGGAGCGTCCGTCACCGATTTCTGGCCCGACTTCGCCGGCTACGACGATTACCGCGGTTAGGCTTCGGATGTTGGCGGGGCCGAGCTTGACCGACGGCTACCTCGTCGACACCATCGACCCCAATGAGCTCGCGAAGGTCAGCATGCAACGTCCCGAGGCCGACGAGATCGCTGCGCTCCTTGAGCCGATCGCGCGTCAGAAAATTCCCGGGGCAGCCGAGAGTCGAATCGCAAACTGGCGCTCGACCGACGGTGGCCTGTCGACGGAAACGTTCCTGTTCGATTTGCAGTCGGACGGACCGGACAGCCCGACAACGCTGAAACAGTTGGTGTTTCGCCGGCCACCGGCCGTCAGCCTGTTCCCGGACTACGACCTGCTGCGACAGGTCCTGGTGATGAACCGATTGCAGAATTCGCCGATCATAGTTCCGGCCGTGTACTGGTTGGACAGAGATGACCGGCAGTTGGGCACCCCGTACGTCGTGATGGAACAGCTGCCAACGGTGGGCAGCCCGAGCGACTTTCCGTCGTACCACGCCGGGGGCCTGTACTTCGACGCCACACCCGAGCAACGGGCCGCCATGTGGTGGGGCTGCGTGCAGGCGATCGCCGACGTCCATGCACTCGACTGGCGAGGCCTTGGCCTGGCTCGGCTGCTGATGCCGGAGCGCGGTGCACACCCGCTCGAGCAAGCCGTCAATTACTACTCCGACATGCTGCTGTGGGCGTCGGCTGGCAACCCTCGTCCCGAGCTTTTCGCGGCCACAGAGTGGTTGCGAGACAACCTCTATGAACCCGAGCACCTGGTCCTGTGCTGGGGCGACAGCAGGTTGTCAAGCATTCTGTACGGGCCGCAGTTCGAGGTCGTCGCGGTGCTCGACTGGGAGCTCGCCTACATCGGCGATCATGAAGCCGACCTCGCCTGGCTGCTTTTCAGCGACTGGGCATGCTCGGAATACCAGGGGCTACCGCGCCTCGACGGCACCCCGAGCCGCGAGGAGACCATCGCGCGCTACGAGCAGCTGTCGGGCAAGCCGGTGACAAACCTGCGCTACAACGAAGTGCTCGCGGCCGTCGAGATGGCCCTTCCGGTCTCGCGGCTGGCGGCCCGGTTCCGCGACGAGGGGCTGCTCACCGAGGACTTCGACCTGATCGGCTTCTGCGTGGACCGCATCGATCAATTGCTCGGCTAGGAGCTCAGACTGCGCGACGGGCAGCCGTTGACCTCATGGTGGGCGGCGATGATCGCCCGCAACGTGCGGCGGCATCGGCCGCAGTCGCCGCCGGCGCCACATGCCTCGGCGATCTGCTTGGAGGTGGTGGCACCGTTGGCCACGACCTCGTTGACGTCGTGGCTGGTGACACCGGTACACAGGCAGACAAACATCGCGGCCCCGTCAGCTCGGCTCGTCGACGGTCATCAGGTGGGCGAACGTGCCGACGAACTGAGTGGGATACGCGCCAAGGCCTGCCTTGGACATCCACTCCGCGGCTGCGTCGGGATGCTCGATCCACTGCCGGGCGGCGACCTCGTCCTCTATTTCCTGCAGGATCATCACTTCCCGTCCGTCGTCGAGCGCCCGGTACACCCAGATCTTTCGAACGCCGCCGCGCTTGAACCGGTCGAGGCCGTCGTGCACCTTGACCATCAGCGCCGACACGTCGTCCACGGCGGCCATCACCCCGACGACCACCCGGCCCACGTGGTCCTTCGGCGACGGCTCGCAAAGATCGATTTTCTCGACTACTTCACCGCCGAATATGGGCGGGATGTCGTCTGCTCCCGATATGTCGAACCATTCGAATATCGCCGGCGATCGCAAAACGTCACGAACCGATCCGGCCTGACGGATACCAATTGTCACCAATACCCGTCGAGGTTCCCAAATTGATGTGTACAGAACGACGTGATGCGCGCCAATAGCGGCAAGACCATCGCGGTGCTTTGTGAGCCACTTCCACATCCGGTTGACGTCGTCGACGCGGAAATCGCACGCAAGAATAAGTGAGTGCAAATCGTACTCACGCATTGCTCTTCCTGCCTGTCCGGTGCGGTCGGTCAACTGTTAGCGCAGTCTAACCTTACTTAGCGTAGGCAGTCCAGACTGCCCACCTGATCTGCGCACCTCTGGTCGCCACGAATCGACCGAAGAGACGAAAACATGCCTCCCTCAACCGATAAGGTGCGCTTTCGCGCGTCCGGCGTACTAGATTGGACGTGCACGGCAAACAGCGACGCTTGACCAGCCCTCAAGTTGCTTAGGAGTGACCATGCAAGGCGATCCGGACGTTCTGAAATTGCTCAACGAGCAGTTGACGAGCGAGCTAACGGCCATCAATCAGTATTTTCTGCATTCGAAGATGCAGGCCAATTGGGGCTTCACGGAATTGGCGGAATACACCCGAAAAGAATCGTTCGAAGAAATGCAGCATGCGGAATCGATCACCGACCGCATTCTGATTCTGGATGGCCTGCCGAATTATCAACGGCTGTTTTCACTGAGGGTCGGCCAAACGCTGCGCGAACAGTTCGAGGCCGACCTCGCGATCGAATATGAAGTCGTGGCGCGGCTGAAGCCCGGAATCATCATGTGCCGCGAGAAAGAAGACGCTACGAGCGCCAACCTGTTCGAGAAGATCCTGGCCGACGAAGAGGACCACATCGACTATCTGGAAACCCAGCTGCAGTTGATGGACAAGCTCGGCGAGGAGCTCTACTCCGCGCAGTGTGTCTCTCGCCCGCCGACGTCCTTGTAGTCGCCGTTGCAGTCGTCCTTGTAGTCGCCGCAGCCGTTTCCCGCTCGCCGTAGCGGCAACCCTTCCGTGGCACTGTAACTTTCATAGCTTGTCTAACGATATGGCTAGGGAGTTTCGGTATCCGACGGAAAGGTTGGTATGACGAGCCCAGCAGCCACGGCGACTGTCGCGGATCCAGAATCCAGCAGTGCGCTGATCAGTCCGCAGCGCCGCAACTTCATCTTCGTTGCGGTGCTGCTCGGCATGCTGTTGGCCGCGTTGGACCAGACCATCGTCGCGACCGCGCTGCCGACAGTGGTCGCCGATCTCGGCGGCGCCGGGCACCAATCGTGGGTGGTGACGAGCTACCTACTGGCTTCGACAATCGTCACCGCGATCGTCGGCAAGCTCGGCGATATGTTCGGCCGCAAGTTGGTCTTCGGGGCGGCTGTGCTGTTCTTCCTGGTCGGCTCCGTGCTGTGCGGGATGTCGGGCTCGATGACCATGCTGGTGGCGTCGCGGGCCCTGCAGGGCATCGGCGGCGGCGCGATCATGGTGACGGCCACGGCACTGATCGGCGAAGTCATCCCGCTGCGTGACCGCGGTCGCTACCAAGGCGCGTTGGGCGCGGTGTTCGGTGTCACGACGGTTGTCGGGCCGCTGCTGGGTGGGTTCTTCACCGATCACCTGAGCTGGCGCTGGGCATTCTGGATCAACGTGCCGGTAGCGGTGGTCGTGTTTTTCGTCGCGGCAGCGGCAATTCCTGCGCTGGGCAAGACCACCCGCCCCGTCATCGACTACGCCGGAATCG
>DATFCF010000217.1:0-2278 GCA_035253445.1 Mycobacterium sp. | reverse complement strand
CTGCCACCGCGAAGAGCACGCGTTCGCCGAGGGTGGTGGCCTCGCTGTTGGACAACACGTGCATCGACCCGAAGATCAGTGAACTGCTGGCCACCGTGATCCACAGCGGCAGCGTCTCACCAAGGTTGGTGAACATGTAGCCGCGGAACACCAATTCCTCCGGGAATGCCTGCACCAAGAGGGTGGATATGGCGATCATGATGATGGTGGACGCGAGTCCCTGCTCGACCAATTCGTTCGTGATGTTGGCCGACGGGTCCCAGTCGGCGAGTCCGAGTTGCACGGTGGCTGCGGCGGCGACTGTGGTGACAATCGCCGCGAGCACGAGGCCGAGCAGCAGGCGCGGGATCGTTGCGCGGTCCAAGGTGAGACCGATGCCCGACCACGGCCGCCGGTCGGCGTGCCGCCGCAGCAGCATCACCAGGCAAAGCGCGCTGATCGTGATGCCCAAGCCAGCGACCGCGTGCGAGATCAGCGCGGGCAGCCGGGCAGTTGCTGCCTGGAGGGTCCCGCCGATGATCAGCACGCAACCAAAGAATCCCAGCCAGGCCAGCAGAATCCGCCAGGTCAACCGCGGTCGGCGGTCCTGGCCGAGGAACACTCCTGATGATGTGGCGTCCGACGTGAGGTCCATACCGAACATAGAAGAAACATTACGCACCGTGGTCAACCGATCCCGCACCCCTGCCCGATCGGACCGCGCGGGCCCCGTCACAAGGTCAGCTCGACAACCGTTGGCCGCTGCTTGCGGAGAACACGTGCACCTGTGTGCTGTCCACCGTCAGCCGCACCATGGTGTTGGTGGCCGGCGTGCACCGGGGGTCGATGCGGGCGACGATGTCCGTTTCGTGATCCGCTCCCAGGGCGGCTGTGCCGTAAAGGTATGCATCCGCGCCAAGCTCTTCGACTAGCTCGACACGAACGCAGAGCTCGGGACCGTCTTGCATTGCTGGGCGGCAGGATTCCGGACGTATGCCGAGGATGACCTCGGGGTTGTGACCGATCCGCGCGAATGTCGCGCGGTCCAGTGCGACAACGTGGTCACCCAAGCGCACACCGTCGGGCACAACGGGGACCCTGATGAGATTCATCGCCGGAGAGCCGACGAAGCCTGCGACGAACACATTGGCCGGCTTGTCGTAGAGTCGGCGAGGGATGTCAACCTGCTGCAGGACACCGTCGTTGAGCACCGCCACCCGGTCCCCCATGGTCATCGCTTCGACCTGGTCGTGGGTGACGTAGATGGTGGTGATACCCAGCCGGCGTTGCAGCGCGGCGATCTGGCTGCGGGTCGAGACGCGCAGTTTGGCATCCAGATTGGACAGCGGCTCGTCCATCAGGAATACCTGTGGTTCCCGGACAATCGCGCGGCCCATCGCCACTCGTTGCCGTTGTCCTCCGGACAGTGCCCTGGGTTTGCGGTCCAGGAATTCCTGCAAGCCCAGCAGCGTCGCGGCCTCGCGCACCCGGCGCATCCGTTCGACCTTGCCGACACCGGCGACCTTGAGCGCGAAGCCTATGTTGTCGGCCACCGACATGTGGGGGTAGAGGGCGTAGTTCTGAAACACCATGGCAATGTTGCGGTCCTTCGGGGCAAGGTGGGTGACATCGCGATCACCGATCGTGATCGTTCCGGCGTCGACGTCCTCAAGCCCGGCAAGCATGCGCAGCGATGTCGATTTGCCGCAGCCGGAAGGCCCCACCAGCACGACGCACTCCCCGTCATCGATCTGGAGATCGAGGCGGTCAACGGCGGGCCGATCGCTGCCCGGGTAGATCCGGGACACGCCGTCATAGGAAACAGTGCTCATAGGGGTTTCCTCTGCAGTGGGGCGGCGACCGGGCTCATCCCTTCTCGGCTCCGCTCGTCAGGCCCTCGACAAGCATCCGTTCGGCGAGGAAGAAGATCCCGATGATCGGCAGCGTCAGCAGGACCGAGCCGGCCATCAGCACCGTCGTAGGGATCTCAATGCTGCCGGCGAGCTGGGAGAGCCCGAGCGATACCGTCCAGCGGTCCCGGTCCTCGGCGAGGAACAGCAGGGCGAACAGGAACTCGTTCCATGCGATCATGAAGACGTACAGCGCGGTGGACATCAGCGCGGGCAGCGCCAGCGGCAGACTGACCCAGCGGATGGTCTGTAACCGCGAGCAGCCATCGATCGCCGCGGACTCCTCCAGCGACACCGGCACGGTCTCGAAGTAGTTGCGCAGCATGTAGATGGAGATCGGCACAGTCTGCGCCACGTAGACGATCAGTAACCCCACCAGCGACCCGCGC
>DATFCF010000216.1:0-4140 GCA_035253445.1 Mycobacterium sp. | reverse complement strand
GAAGTCGACAATTTCGAGTTGCGCCGAGCCGGCGTCGTTGGCCCGCACGATCTCGCTGCACAGCAGCCGCAACGCCGACGTCTTGCCGCATTCGGCTTCGCCGAGGACGAGAAGGTGTGGCTGCACGGCGAAATCCACGGCAACTGGCTGAAGTTCGCGCTCTCCAATGCCGATCACGATCTCGGTCGCGGACCGCTGACCGCCGGCCTTCGCAACGACCGCGTCGCGATGGATGCGGGTGGGCAGGAGTTCGATCGGTGGTGCAGGCGGTCCGTCCCACCGGCGACTCAGCCGCTCGGAGCTGGCGGCAACTGCCTCGGCGAGGTGGTCCGCGGTCGGCTTACCGTCCAGGCGCGGCAACGCGATCACCATCTCACGCCCGCTACTGGTGATGCCCCGCCCGGGCTGGCTGCCGGACAGCTGCCGAGCGCGTTTGCGGTCCATTTCCGAGTCGGCGGGGTCGCCGAGCCGCAGTTCAACACGAGTTCCTATTTGGTCCTTGAGGGCAGGCCGCAGCTCCGCCCACCGCGACGCCGCCACGACGACATGCACTCCGAATGAAAGACCTTGGGCGGCAAGCGCTGTGATCGGGCCTTCAAGGCTGTCGAATTCCTGGCGAAGCGTCGCCCATCCGTCGACGACAAGGAAGACGTCGCCCAAGAGGTCGTCCGCGACATCGGTATCGTCTGCGGCTCGCCGTCGGCGATAGTCAGCTACCGAATCGATTCCCAGCCGGCGAAACCGCTCCTCGCGCGTGCGCATCAACGACTCCATGACCGCGACCGTGCGCCGGCACAAGTCGACATCGAACCGGCCGGCCACCGACCCGACATGCGGCAGCGCCTGTAACGACGACAGTGATCCGCCACCGAAGTCCAGGCAATAGAACTGCACATCCGCGGGGCTATGGGTAGCCGCCAACGCCGTCACCAGCGTCCGCAACGCCGTCGACTTGCCCGAGCGTGGTGCTCCCACGACCGCGACGTTCCCTGCCGCCGCGCCCAAATCGGCGATCAACAGTTCGCGCCGCTGCTCGTAGGGGCAGTCGACCAAGCCAATCGGCACCGTCAGCGACGGGTGGCGATCGTCGCGGGGAATCAACATGTCGAGGCTCGGCGACCCCACCAGCGGCGGCAACCACACACGGTGAGCCGGTGTGCCGCGGTCCGCGAGACGGTCCACGACGGTATGAAACAGTGTGCGCGCCGACGTGCTGGACTCTTCGGCGGACCCGCTTCCGCGCTCGGAGATTTGGCCGACGAGCGCGGCGGTGAACACCATTGGCTTCTCCGGCTGGACCGATGACGCCGCCACGTCGCCTCGACGTTCGTCATACGGGCCCGACACGAAGGCCGTCTGGAACCGCACCAACTCACCTGACGCCGTCTTGAGGTACGCCGCGCCGGGTGCACTCGGCAAGTGGTAGGCATCGGGTACGCCCAACACCGCCCGGGATTCACTGGCGGAGAACGTCTTGAGGCATATCCGGTAGGACAGGTGCGTCTCCAGTCCACGCAGGCGACCCTCGTCGAGCCGTTGACTGGCCAGCAGCAGGTGCATGCCCAAGGACCGGCCAAGCCTGCCGATGGCGACGAACAGTTCGGCGAAGTCCGGATGTTGGCTCAGCAGTTCGGAGAACTCGTCGACAACGATGAACAGCGCCGGCAAGGGCGGGAATTGCGCGCCGCGGGACCGCGCATGCCCATAGTCGACGATGTTCGCGAAGTTGCCCGCCGCTCTGAGCACCTCCTGCCGTCGATTCATCTCTCCGGCAAGGGCATCCCGCATCCGCGTCACCAGCGGTGCCTCGTCGGCGAGGTTGGTGATGATGGCCGCTACATGACGTGCCCGTTCGAGGCCGAGGAACGTGGCTCCGCCCTTGAAGTCCACCAGCACGAGGTTGAGGATGTCGGGAGGATGCGCGGCGATCATCCCGAGCGTCAAGGTGCGCAAGAACTCCGATTTACCCGAACCGGTGGCACCCACACACAGCCCGTGCGGGCCCATGCCGTTTCGCGCGGCCTCCTTGATATCGAGTTCGACGGGCACGCCATGCTCGTCGATCCCGATGGGAACCCGCAGGCTCGGCCTGTCGCATCGGGGCTGCCATTGCACCGCTGGGTCGACGGTGGAGGGGTCGTCGAACCCCATCAGCTCGGCCCAACCCACTGCCGACGAGCGGCGTTTGGTGCCATCGGCCGCTGCGGGTCGGTACGGCGCCAGCCGCCGCGCACAAGCCAGCGCCTGCGTCGCTGTCAGCTTGTCGTGCAGCGCGATCGTCTCCTCACCGTCGTGGCGGTGGATGGTCAGGCAATCGCCCGAGATCTGTAGGCGCAGATGGTTTGCAGATGCCAGCTCTGCATGGCGTCCGCACACCTCGAGGAGCGTGACATTCTCGAAATGAGCGGCTTGTCCGGCGTGTGGTGCGACACCTCCATCGACGATCACAACCAGCCGTGGCGAGCCTTCAAGAGTAGGGTCCGCCGTTACCTCGCCAATGCTGCGGTACACCATTCTCGCAGACCCGGCTGCGTCGACGGCGTGTGGATGCTGGTGGTGCGGAAGCCATTTCAGCCATTCCCATTCACTGTCGGTCCCGGAACCGACCACCGCGACGATTCTGGTGTACTCAGGGCTGTGCAAGACGGCGAGTTGACAGACCATGGCGCGAACGAGCGCCCGCGCGGCCGGTACATCGCCGTCGACGGAGATGACCGATGACCCGCCGAGCGCGACGGTCACCGGCACGTCCTTGATCACCGAGCGCTGGCGGATAAACCGGTGCATCGCCGTGGCCGTGACGGGGTCTGACTGGTCGGCGGGACCGAGTCCGGGAGATACGAGCGTGGTGCACGGCGGTTGGTCGCCCACCCCGACGCGGAGGCAACAGAAGTCAGAATCGTCGGGGTCACGCTCCCACATCCGGATGCCGCCCACCAACGTCCACAGTGAATCCGGCTCGGGATGACGCCAATGCAGTGACAGCTGCTGATCGTTGGCAGCGCGCGCGATCGCGAGATCCACCGTGTCGATGTAGCGCAGGTAATCGCGCCGGTCCTCGTTGATCTCCGCCGTGCGGTTGGTACCGCGGGCGCTGAAGGCCAGCGTTCCGACCACCGACATCAACATCATGGCCGGAAAGAACATGAACATCGGATTGCGCATCGCCGCGCCGCCGGAGGTGACGTACAGCGCCATCATCCCGATCGTCGCGACGATCATGGCCACAGGCAGCAGACGCGCAAGCGGGTTGGCCGGCACCGCCTTCGGTACCTCCGGTGGCGCCTCCAGGGCGATCTCACCGGTGCGGATCGGCGGTGCGGGCAGCCGCGGCTCACGAGTGAACTCCATCTGATAATGGACGGCGCACAGCCTGGTTCCGTTCCATCCCCAAGCCGTGAAATTGCCGCACATGCGGAGGCGCTGACCGGGTTACGGTGACAGCGAGTGCCTACGGGGGGTGAGGCCGTGGCTGATTTGTTGTGCCGGCTGACTGTTCAAACCGGCAAGGACGACGGACCACCGGGTGTCGACCTTGCGCTGCCGAGGAATACAGACGTCGGGTTGCTGATGCCGTCAGTGGTCGACCTTGTCCACCGCGACACCGCTGCGGCGCCGGCCCGGCGCTGGCGGCTGTCAAAGGTCGGAGGGTTTCCACTCGATGAGTCGATGACGTTAAATGAGAACGACGTTCGCGACGGCGAATTGCTTGTACTCACGGCGGCCGAATCGCCTCCACCGCGATGGGTTCCACACGATCCGTGCCACACAGTCATGCTTGTCGGCGGCACAAACCGCACAACATCGTTGCGCATCATGGCTGCCGCCGCGTGCTTGTGTGCGACTGCCATTGGTAGCGCGGCGCTGGCGTGGTCGGGCTCGATCACACGGTCGTCCGAGCATCTGATCGTCGCCGCACTACTAGCCGCTGCCGCGGCGCTCGGAGCGGTAGCCACGCGGCGCGCACAGCAGGACGCGTTGCCGTGTGTGGCGCTGAGTGTCACCGCGATCGCCTACACCGCGGTGGTCGGCTTTCTTGCGGTGCCAGGTGGTGATTCGGCCGCCAACGGCTTGCTTGCCGCAGCGGCCAGCTGCTCGATGGCGATTCTCCTACTACGTCTGACTGGCTGCGGGACAACC
>DATFCF010000215.1:0-2985 GCA_035253445.1 Mycobacterium sp. | reverse complement strand
GTCGATCGGGCGTACGGTCGCCGACAGGCCGATCCGCTGCGCCGGTTTGTCCAGGAGTTGGTCGAGCCGCTCCAGTGACAGCGCAAGGTGGGCGCCGCGCTTCGTCGCCGCGACGGCGTGCACCTCGTCGACGATGACGGTCTGCACCTCGGCCAGGGAGTCGCGCGCCGCCGACGTCAGCATCAGGAACAGCGACTCTGGAGTGGTGATCAGGATGTCCGGCGGCTTGGCGATGAGCTCGCGGCGACGTGCCGGTGGGGTATCGCCGGAGCGGACGCCGACGCTGATGCCGGGTGCGGGTACACCGCGGCGCTCGGCGACACGGCCGATGCCGGTCAGCGGTGTGCGCAGGTTGCGTTCGACGTCGACGGCCAGCGCCTTCAGCGGGGAGACGTACAGCACCCGGGTGCCTGCAGTGGCGGGGCGGGGCTCGGACGCCGCGAGCCGGTCGATCGCCCACAGGAATGCCGCCAGCGTCTTGCCGGACCCGGTCGGCGCGACGACAAGCGTGTTGTCGCCGTCGGCGATGGCCGACCAGGCCTGAGCCTGCGCGGCGGTCGGCGCCTCGAAGGTGCCGGTGAACCACTCCCGGGTCAGTGCGCTGAACCGGGCGAGTCCATCGGCCGGGGTGGAGCTCATCTCGCCATGGTGCCAACCGCGCCCGACAAATACTCAGTCTCGGCTGTGCGCGACGGCTTCGACCAGCTCAGCGGGTAGCCCCGGCACCCGGCTGACGGCGTCGAGCAGCGTGTGGGCGCACGTGTCGGCCACGTAGCCGGCGTCGATCGACGGATCCATGATCCGCTGGCGGGACATTTCGAACGTGAACGCCAGCCAGCCGTAGATGGTGATCCGCAGATCGCGCTCGACCTTGGAGTCCAGTTCGCGGCCGACCGCTTCGGCGATCCTTCCCATGATCCGGTTGGCCTGGCGATCGTTGTCGATGTCCTCGATACCGCGCAGGATCGGGTCAGATCGGCCCATTCCCATGTACGCCGCCCACGCGCCGTGGGGATGCTCCTCGTCGTAGCGCAGATACGCCAGCACACCGTCGCGCAGCTGGTCGAAAAGTTTCTTGGCGGGATCGGGCGGGGCGTTGGTGGCTTCGAAGAGCCGTTCGCCCTCGGCGCGCACCACGGCCGCGAAGAACGCCCGCTTGTCCGGGAAGTAGTGGTACATCAGCGCGCGTGACACCCCGGCGCGTTCGGCGATCTCGTCGATTCGGACCTCGTCGTACGGGCGCTGGCCGAACACTTCGGCGCCCAGCGCCAACAGCTCGCTGCGCCTGTCCTCGGGAGACAGCCGCCGTCTGGACTCAGCCATGACGCCATACTACTTGACACATGTACAACAGCGGCGGAGGCTGGCGATATGACCGTGTTGGACAACGTGCGGACATATCCGAAACTGCCCCGTCCCCGGTGGCGCGTGCCGTTCCTCGGCGACGTGTTCTCCTACGACGCGGACGCGCCGTCGCAGTCGGCGCTGAAGAACGCCGAACAACTGGGACCGATCTACGAATTGCGGGCATTCGGCGTTCGTTACGTGATTGCAGCGGGTGCCGAGGTGGTCTCCGACCTCAACGACGAGACCCGGTTCTGCAAGCACATCGGCCCCGATATCGCCGCACTGCGGATCCTCGGCGGCGACGGTCTGTTCACCGCCTACAACGACGAGCCCAATTGGCACAAGGCACACAACTTGCTGATGCCGGCGTTCAGCCAGGCCGCCATGCGCCGCTACCACTCGGTGATGCTGGACGCGGCAGGCGAGTTGGCCGCGCACTGGGACAAGCGGGCAGGTGCCGATCAGACGGTGGACGTGTCGGCCGACACCACGAGGGTGACGCTGGAGACCATCGGCCGTTGCGCGGCGGGCTACTCGTTCGGCGCCTTTGCGTCCGAGGCCACCCATCCCTTCGTCGAGCACATGATCTCGGGCCTCAAGGGCGCCGACCGTGCCGGCGTACTGCGGGCCAGCTGGCTGCCCAAGTTCCTCGCCCGGCGTGAGGAGCGCAAGGTCCAGCGCAACGGCGACCACATGAATGCCGTCGCCGACGACATCGTCGCCAAGCGACGCGAAGAGGGGCTGGGCCACCACGACGACCTGCTGGAGATCATGCTGGCCTCGGATCTGGAATCTGCCAACATTCGCTACCAGCTCATCAACTTCCTCGTCGCCGGGCACGAAACTACTTCCGGCGCTTTATCGTTCGCGCTTTACTACCTGTCCCGTCACCCGGAGGCGTTCGCGCGTGCCCGCGCCGAAGTCGACAAGGTGTGGGGGGCCGACGAGCGCCCGGACTTCGAGCTGGTTGCCAAGCTGCGGTACGTCCGACGGGTGTTCGACGAGGCGCTGCGGCTGCAGCCGACCGTGCCCGGCTACTACCGCGCTGCCCGCGAGGACACCGTGCTGGCAGGCATCTACCCGATGCGCAAGGGCGACTGGGCGCTGGCCCTTACCCCCGCCTTGCACCGTGACCCCCGATGGGGCGCCAACCCCGACGAGTTCGATCCCGATCGGTTCGCGCCGGAGCTGGTCAAGGCGCGACCTGCCGGGCTGTACAAACCGTTCGGTACCGGCCCGCGGTCCTGCATCGGACGCCAATTCGCTTTGCACGAGGCGGTTTTGATGTTGGGCGTGCTGGTCCGCCGCTACGACCTGATCGCCGACCCGGACTACGAATTGCAGATCGCCGAGCGACTCACGATGATGCCGAAGGGCTTTCGTCTCGGCCTGCGACTGCGATGATCAAGCCGGTTTGACGGGCCGCCAATTGTCGCCACATCAGTATCGCCACCCCGGTCAATACGCAGACGTCCGCTGCGTTGAAGACCGGGCCCCATCCGATTGCGACGAAGTCGACAACGGCGCCACGCAAAGGCCCCGGAGCCCGGAACAGGCGGTCGCTCAGGTTGCCAGCCGCGCCGCCCAACACCAGACCGGTGGCAATAGCTGCCGTCGTCGACATCACCCGTCGACTTC
>DATFCF010000214.1:0-9982 GCA_035253445.1 Mycobacterium sp. | reverse complement strand
CGAGAACCCCCGTGACTGCGTTGGCGACGATCAACGAGTTGGTATTGATGCGTAGATTCCGCTCCGCGGAAGGCTCAGCGTTTGCGTCCCGCGGTTCGGTCGCCGAGGTGCTCACTTTCATGATCGCACCATCTCGGGGCGTCGTCGTCGCGAAGTGCGCAGCGCGCTAAGGAGATACAGCAAGCTGCGCCTGACCTGCATGTCGTAGCATCTGACGCGGCCGACGATGCGATCGATCGGGGTGATCTGCCAGCGCGCATCAACGGCGATCCTGCGTGCGAACTCGATCTGCTGGCCAAGTTGCGAACGCGCCGACATCAAGGCCGTTGTGGTCCCGCTCGCGATGCGGAACGATGCGAGAACCCGTGGGATACCGACGAAGTCGCCACCGTGCAACAAACGGACCCACAGGTCCATTTCCATCACAAAGGGCAGATCTCCGACGAAGCCACCACAACGGTCGAAGTCGGATCGCCTGAACATTGCCACCACCGGCGACCCGATGGGATTGCTGCCGCTGCGCACTATCTCCCTGAGTACATGCTGTGCCGAATGCCTGCCGGCTATTCGCGCCACCCCACGCGCGGGTCTGAGGAGTCTCCCTTCGTCGTCGATGAAATCCGTTCGGACGGCCACCAATGCGACGTCTGGGTTGGCCGCGAGAACCTCGCACTGTGCGGCAATGCAGTCCGGCTCGACTGTGTCGTCTGCGCATACCAGCTTCACGAACTCGCCGCGGCTTTGCCGCACAGCGTAGTTGAAGTTGTCGACCATCGGCAGCGTCGTCTCGTTGCGGATCACTCGCACCCGATCATCGGCCAACTTCTCGAGGATCTCACGGGTGCCGTCGGAGCTGTTGTTGTCGACGACGACAATCTCGAGGTCGATGCCGGCGTAGTTCTGCGCCAACACGCTGTCGATCGTCGTCTGCAAATGGCGTTCGGCCTGGAACGCGGGAATGCAGATCGAGACCGTTCTGCGTGAATTCGGCTCGGCCTTCTGGGATTCCGCCATCTCGTGGCCCCTGTCTGACATGCGGTCACCCCGCGGCGATCTGTCGGTACAGCGATACAACTTTGTGCGCGCGGATTTCGGCGCTGTAGGACCTTCGGACCCGGGCCCGTCCGTCCCGCGCGATCTGTTCGCGAAGCCGCGGATCTCGAGCGAGTCGTTGCAGAGCTTCGGCGTATCCACGCGGATCACCGGGTGGAACAAGCATTCCGGTCTTGCCATGGGCGATGAACTCGCGAGGACCCCCAGCCGAGCTCGCGACGACAGGTACCTGACACGCCTGCGCTTCCAGCAGGATCAGCCCGAAAGGCTCCTCGACAGACGGGCAGACGAGCACATCGGTCGATCGCAGCACGCCAGGAACGTCATCAACGTGGGGCAGTATGCGGAACGCACCGGGAAGCAGTTCCTCACCCAATGCTCGGAGTTCGTCCCGGTATGCCCCGCTGTCCTTGCTCGGCGCCCCGACCAGCGCGAGGTGAAAATCGGCGCCGGACTGGCGGGCGATGGCCACCGCGCGGACGAGGACGTCCAGGTTCTTCTCCGGGTCGATTCGGCCGATAGCGGCAACCAGGGTGCAGCCCGGTTCGGAGGTGAGCAGGCGTCGCCACTGACCGGGCATGCCGTTCGCGTCGAATCGGTCGATGTTGATGCCCTGCGGAATCACCACCACACGGCTTCTGGCCCACCGCGGAAGTTGATTCTTGACCGCGGAGCTGACCGCAATCGCCCGGCCGGACAGTCGCACCGCCAAACCCATCATCACCCGACCGATTCCGGGGGCGACGATATCGTGCAACTCCAACACCGACGGCGTGCGCGTGATCAGGCCGGCCAATGCGCAGTCGAAATGCGTTATGAGACAGCCTGACTGGATGATATCCGGGCGGACTATCCGCGCAGCCTTGACGATTCGGCGTACCGCGATCAATGTCCGGTACGGCAGGCGCGACAGCTCCGCGAAGCTGTGGTATCCCTGGCCGGTATGCGGCCGAAAGCCGCGCCGTTTCGGCAGAGTGACCACCTGGAATGGTAGCCCGAGATCGCGCCACCGGTCCTCCAGCGACCGTCCCCCACGGGCAGCCAACGTCATCTCGACGTCGACTGCCGACAGTTTCGCGGCAAGATTCAGCAGGCTGTGCTCGGT
This sequence comes from Mycobacterium sp., assembly GCA_035253445.1. GTDB lineage: Bacteria > Actinomycetota > Actinomycetes > Mycobacteriales > Mycobacteriaceae > Mycobacterium. The sequence goes on along the minus strand of DATFCF010000214.1, from coordinate 7,824 downwards.
GCCCAGCACCTCGGCAGCTTCGGTCACCGCAAGGACGCGAATCATGAGTTTCCACTCGGTTCGCAAAGGAGCCCGACCGGATCGGTTGCGACCAGCCTCAATGCCCGGTCCACCTTTGCAGCGTCGATGACGTTGTCGTGGAATGACGCATTGATCCATGTGACCGAAGACATCTGGGTCATCAGGAAGGTAAGACCCAGTGGCCCGTCAGGTTCCACGCTGCCCGCAACGACCATCTGAACCTCGGACAGGAACCGCAGGTCGTCGTACTCCGGTGAGGCAAGGCCGCTAAAGGTCACCCGGATGGCGGCGGTGGGGTCCATCGAGTTCACCGGTGCGGTTCTGGCGCAGCCGCTGCGCAGGGAAGAGAGCATTTGGGTGGCGAGCGGGCGGCCCGAATGCACGCTCGCCTTCATGGTCTGCGCCACCTGCTCCGGGGTCATCTCCGGTCCCATTTGCATGGGTACACCGGCGAGGAAGTTGCCATCGATGAACCGCCAACCGAGATACCGCCGCAGGTCGACCACGACGTTGACATCGCGCCTGACTTTCAGCCCGACTGCCCGCAGCGCCCGCAGCAACAACCCGATCTGCACCGCATATCGGTTTGGACCCCTATCTGATTTTCCCGACAGCGCGTTCATCTCGTCGAACTCGGAGTGCTGGATCGGGATCGCGATGGTGCGCCGGGACGGCGACCAAGGATGTGGTGATGCGCCGTGCCGGGCAGGCTCCTTCGGAAAGCGGTCGGCCACCGCCGCCCTGATGAGCGACGGATGGCGGCCGAACGTCATGCATGCCGCCGCGGCCAACGGAGAGCGGCCTGCGAGTTGCGCCGGCCAAGGGCGGATCTCTGAAGTCATCGCGGTATGCGCGACCGCCGCAAGGATTGTGTTGAAGATGCGGCCGTCGCCGATCCCGTGGGACATTTTGAGCCCCAGGTAGTTCGGAAATCGGATGAGGGACAGCGGCGGATCCAGAGACGTATCCCGGACGATGGCATCCAGCACACCACCGATCGACAGTTCGTCGCACCAGCCCGCTTCGGTCACAATCGATTCGGCTGTTCGGGTCGCCTGCCAACGCCGTCTCGTCGCATCCAGGCGCCAATTGAGGCGGCTATCCGGATACCGATCCGCCAGGGCCGTAACCGCATCGCGGACCTGTCCCAGCGACGGCATCGCGAATGGCCCGATCAGCGCGCCTACGTAGGCGTCGAGCCAGGGCCGGTCGCGCCGCTGCACCAGTGTCGTTGAATGCATCGGTCAGCTGACGATCACTCGATGGAGATAGACGGTTATCCCCTGATCGTCGTACACCAATTGCCAATCGGGATCGCTCTTGACGCGGCGTTCGAGGTTCGGCAGCGCGTCCAGCGGGAGGACCCCGTAGTACCAGCAGTACAACCGTGCTTGGTCGGTGAACAACAGGTAAGTCGAGGCATTGGTTCGTTGTGAGACCGCGTGGCGGAACTTCTCGTAGTCCGCGTCGGTGGAGAAGTCCATCAACACCAGGTCCGATATGTCGATCATCGAACCGTCGAACCCCTTGTCGAACCGCGCGAAGTCGACATATCGCCACGAACTTCGTTCCGGCCAAACGGGTGCTATCGCAGTGATATAGGAGGGGAACTCGGCTTGGTCCAGCAGTTGCCTGGATCCTTCCACTTGCTCCTTGGGCATGATGTTGGCGAACCATGATCCGGTGTTTCCCTGCACGGACAAGGCGGTGACAACCGACAGGACTGCAACCGCGCCCACGAACGTCGCCACCCCTCGCTGCAGCGCGGCAACACAGACGGGCGCCATGACGATCGAACATCCAATCAATGAGTACAAGAAGACCCGGAAGATGGCCTCGTTCCCGTAACCCTGCCCCCCGAGAATCACTATCGGGCTGAACGCCAGCACGCCAAGCGCCCAGAAAGCCTGCTTCCTTCGCCAACGGACCAGCAGCACGACGGCGGTCATCAGCCACATCGAGCAACTGAGGACTCTTACTCCCAGGCTTGTGAGTTGTTGACCGGCGACGCCAACCGCCGGAATATTCGATTTGGCGTTCTCGGAGACGTCGAACGACAGCAGACCGTATCCACTTACTTCGTTCCAGTTGTACAGAAGAAAGCCAAACAATAAGGCGCCCAACGGGAACACGGCCCACCACGGCTTGAACTTGCGGCTGACCACCAGCACCCCGATCACCAGGAGAATCCAGTACGGGGTCAGCTGGTGGGTAATGGTCGCCGCCGCGAACAGGACGATCAAAAGCCAGGTTCCGACTGGCCGCTCCCGCGCGAGCCCGATCAGCGCGATGATGCCCGCGGTGAGCAACATCGTCGTTGCCTGCGGCGAATAGTAATCCTGCTCAACCCAATTGAGCGTTGCCACCAGGAACGTCGCAGCGATGGCTGCCACCGGCGACAGCCCCCATGCCCGCGCCGCCGCATACACGATCACGGCGAACCCGAGGTGGAAGAAGATGGTGAACCAGTGTGCGATCGACAGGGGTGGCACGCCCGTCAGATCGGAGAACCACGCCGTCAGAGCGAACAGCCCCGGCCACCCGTTGTAGACGTCGACACCTCGAGCCAGCGCTTCGGTGTGCTGAAGGTAATCGACGACGCCGAGATGCTTGTAAGTCCAGGCGTACATCGGGTAATCGGTCGCCAACGACCGCGGGAGTCGTTGTACAACGATCATCAGGATCGTGGCGGCTGCGGCGGCCCGCCAGTTGGCGTGCCGAATCGCGATGACGAATCCCACCACGGCCAGCAGGATTGAAAGGCCGTATGCGGGTGACGCGCCTGCAATAAGTCCCCACTGCGTGGGAGCAGCCGACCGCAACGTCGTTGCGCCGTAGCAGAAGGCGACCAGCCCAAGGCCCAAGACCAGCCAGGGCGACAAGGTGCGGACGCGTGATGCAACGGGGGGGACTGCATCACGCGTCCGCGGATTCAGGACCCGGGTATTCGCATGATCGTGCGGCGCATGTTCGACCGCGAGGTCGGTGATCGAATGCAGACTGATAGTCATGTCAGGCCACTGCGCTTTCGATGCGAGCCAGGGGGCGCATACGCAGCAGACCGCCCAGCACCGTCGCGGTTGCCAAACCCGCCAGGACCCCTCCCGGGCTGTAGACACCCAGCATCAGCAGCGTCGCAACGGCGAGCAGGCACACCGCCAAGCTGACCACCGGGACCAGAGCGGCCAGGGCGTAGCTGGGCAGCTGCGTGTACCAGGACAGCAGCAGGCTGCCGGGGCCGGCGAGCACGAATGCGGCAATCACCAACGCCTGCAATGGCCTTGGCAGTGTCTGCAATGCACCGAGTGCACCGATCAAGCCGATGACGACGGCGGTTATCGAGAGTCCCGCCGCTCGAAGTCGGTGTCGAGGTTCGCCCGATGTCCCTTGACCGCTCAACGGCGTGGCCACTCGTCCGGACATGCGGCTACGCAGCAGGGACCATGGCCCGTGCAGTACGCCCTTCAGCTCACAACGATTCAGTCCATCCAGCGCCGCGCCGGAACGATCGTCACCATCGGAGTCCACCACCGTGATAGCTCGTAGATGGCGGATCCCTTTGAGGGAGCGGCTAATAACCATTGCCAGCGTTTTGGGGTGCAGCAGAAGTTTGAAGATCCACGCGCCGAGGCCCAGTCCGTAGTTGTATATCTGTACCTTCAACTCGTCCACGCTGCGTCGATGCCGGTGCCAGACGACGGCAGAGGGTTCCCTGGCCAGTTCATGACCTGCCATCACGATGCGAACGAACATGTCGATGTCCTCGCCGCCGCCGGCGGGTGATCCGACCCCGAGTCCCTCGTCGAACCCGCCGAGATCGATGACGACGTCCTTGCGAACTGCGAAGTTCGCACCCGTTCCGTAGTTGGCAACCCTCAGTGGGAACAACGGATCGTCCTCCGGCGGCTCGGCAAGGCTGTAGATCGCCGGCTCACAATCGCCTGCCCAGCCGACACGGCGATCGAAGTACGCTTGCGCAGCAGTCAACACCTCGGCACTGGGGACCATGCCGCACACACAAGACACGCGATCAGACCGAGCGAAGCCCAGAGCCAGTCCCCTCAACCACCGATGATCGACGATCACGTCGTCGTCGGTGAACGCCACGAAGTCGTACCGGGCGCTGTTGACGCCCGCGTTGCGGGCGATCGACAGGCCGGCGGCGGGTGCATCCACCCGTCGAACCGTTCCCGCCGGAAACGAGTCGACGATCGGTCGGGTCAGGCCACTGGCCGGGTTGTTGTCGACGACGACAATCTCGAAGGTCGGATAGTCAAGGGCGATCAGGCCTTCCAATGCATCACGCAGTTGAAGGGGCCGGTCCTTTGTGCACAGGACCACTGAGATCGCCGGCAGATCGGCTTCCGGTTCGTCAGTGGCTCCAGGGAATCCGGCGATCGCCGTACGAAGCTCGCCTACATTCACCGCACCGTCGTCAACCGCCAGCTCGGCAGAACCACGCACCTGGTCCTTGCTCCAGACCAACAACCGAGCCCGGCGAAAGCCGCTGCCGTCGTGGAGGAGCAGGCGGTCACCGGCGATCTCGGCTTCGTCCACCTGGCCGACCCAAACCGCGTCTCGCCAAGGTGCGGCGCCGTCGGGCATCGCGGTCAAGCCAACCTGGTCCAGGCGACGATGTTTGGCCATCTCGATCTCGTCCTTCCCCCGGTCCCCCGCGCGCCGGCGGGTGACGATGATGTGTGCGGCCGCGCCTGTGCTGAGCACCGACTGCGCGACGAGCAACGCGAATGCACCGCCGATCGCCCCATGACTTCCGGCCATGGCCGGAACAAGCGCAAAGAACAGCGACGCGGTGATGACGTTCAAGGCCAACAGCACCTTCATATTTCGCCGTGCCAACTGCATCGCGGCCCACACCATGTACAGCACCTGCACGACGGAGCCCGCGCACAACAACGCGATGACGCCGGACGCTCCCATCGCGCCGTACTCGGGATTGAGTAGCGTCAATGCGATTGGGGCGGACACTGCTATCAGAACGGCTACGGCCGTCACCAGTGCGGCCGTTCTGATGAGGACCGGTCGCGCCATCGCCCACGTGTGCACGGAAGCACCGGAAGCGTGTACGACGAGGGATACCCCCATCGCGGCACCGATCAAGTCCAGAGCCTGGACGACCGACAAAGACAGCGCAAACAGCGCTCCCTGGCTCGGCCCACCGAACGCGGTAACGAGAAAGGGGGACAACAGCAGAACACCAAGACTCAACGCAACCGATGTCACCGAGCTGACGACGAGCCGGTTGACCTCCCCGAACGACCGTGGTGCTGGCAGCTGTGTTGTGGTGGCCAGGTCGTCGGCGATGAGCGTCCGCCGAATCATCGGGGCCAGGACAAGCACCACAACGGCTGCGGACACGACGGTTGCCAATTCGAGACTGTGCCACCCCACACCGACGACCAGCACGGGCAGCAGCACGATCTTCCCCGAGCTCGCTGTCACGTTCGCCGGAGGCAGCCAGCCGGCCCGGTTCAGCGCCGCAAGTGTCGAATTCTGCAGGACGAATGCCGACCACACGACAACGCCCACAGCCACCAGCACACCGACGGCGACTGACCCGCGAACCTCTTTGAGGAGTGCGGTGGTTCCGAGAGCGGCTGCGACGCCCGCGATCCCGGTCGCGACGTAGAACACTCGTTGCCCATGCCGGTACAAGGACGCAGTCGCCGAGCCGGCAGCAGGCAACAACGCCGTGTAAGCATTGCCGATGCCGGAGCCGATGACCAGTCCGACGGCGACGATCACGGCAAGCACGGCCGTCATGACTCCGAGCTGCTCGGGCGGGAACAGCTTCGCCGCCAGCGCCCAAAACGCCACGCCCAGAATCACATTTGCGGCCGAAGACGTGGCGATCGAACCGGCATCGCGGTAGAGACGCTTGTAGCCGCTGAACGGCGCGGTCATGTTGCCCTCGTCACGACTCGCCCGACGAGATAGCCGCATGCCGCGCTGGCAAGGCCGAGCAGCATCACCAGGGCCTGCAGGCCATGCGCAGGCCGACGCGAGCCGAGCCGGCGTAACACCGCGCGCATGATTCTCGCGGCGTGGTCACGCTCGGCGTCGAGGACCGAGGCGACCGCCAGCATCTTTCTCATCTGCGCTTTTCCCAGCCCCTCCGAGTAGCAGCGAGAGATGAAGAATCGCAATGACGTTCGTGCCGGTGGCACGTCGTGATAGATGACCGCGGACGGCACGTACATCCACCGCCCTCCGGTCGTCGAGGACAGCCGGATGCACAGGTCGGTGTCCTCTGGCCGCGGTATGGATCCGCGTTTGCCGAACCCGCTGTGAAAGCCGCCGACCTGCCGGAAAGGCAACGTCCGAACCGCCATGTTGCCGGACCAGACATTTCGAATCTCCGACGTCGTCTCGGGGAGCCCTTCATAAGCCGCTCCAACGGCCCACGCGAACTCGTCGGGAAACCACGGGGGCTTTCCTCCCAGCCAGGTGGCCTCGTACTTGCCGCCGGTACCAATGACCTCTGGACCGGAGAACGGCTGGGTCAGTTCGAACAACCAGTTCGGATCCGCTGCCTCGTCGTCGTCGATGAATGCCGTGTAGGTCGTTTCGACAATCTCCACGCCCCGGTTGCGGGTGGCCGAGGCGCCGGGTTCACCGCGGTGAAGGACCACGGTGATCCAGTCGTACCGGCTCCTCAAGTCGTCGGCCAGCGCCTCGTTGTTGTCGACGGCGACGATCACGCTGCGGGGTTGCAGCGTCTGGGATCTCAACGAATTGAGCGCCGCCTCGATACTGTCGATGCGCTCTTCGGTGTAACACGCCATAACGACGGAGATGTCGTAGCAGTCCCTCATTGCGGTCCGTTCAATCCACGACGGACAGCTCAGGGATCGGGATGACGAACTTCCCTCCCCACTCGCGGATGTAGGACATCTCCTCGATGATCTCGTCCCGCAAATTCCACGGGAGGATCACCAAGTAGTCGGGCCGCGTTTGGAGAACATGATCAGGAGCGAAGATCGGCAGATGGGTGCCCGGCAGGAACCGGCCCTGCTTGTGGGGGCTTCGATCGACGGTGTATTGCAGTAGGTCGGTTCCGACACCGCAGTAGTTGAGCAGAGTGTTTCCCTTGGCCGGCGCACCGTATGCGACGGCGGAGCGACCATGGTCATGTGCGTCGATGAGAAACGTCACCAGCGCACGCTTTACGCGCTTCACCCGCTCCGGGTATGCCACATAGCCTTCCAGCCGGTCCAGGCCGCTTGCGCGCTCGATCTGTATCAACTCCGAAACCCGCCGCGTTGTCGGGTGCCCCTCGTAGTCGGCACGACACGCGTAGATCCGCAATGACCCGCCATGCGTCGAAAGTTGTTCCACGTCGAACACGCGCAGGCCATGGTCGGCGAATAGGCGAGCCACGGTCATCAAGGAGAAATACGAGAAATGCTCGTGATATATGGTGTCGAACTGGTTGAACTCGATCAACTCGAGCAGATGCGGAAATTCCAAGGTGATCAGCCCGTCGGACGCCACCACAATCGACATCCCCTTGACAAAGTCGTTGAGGTCGGGGACGTGCGCGAGAACATTGTTGCCGATCAGCAGGTCGGCGCGGATTTCCTCGTTGGTGAGTTCCTTAGCCAGAGATGTTCCAAAGAATGCGACCTTGGTGTTGATGCCGCGGTCCCGGGCGGCGGCTGCAACGTTTTTCGCGGGTTCGATACCCAGACTGGGGATGCCGGCGTCGTTGAAATACTGCAGCAGATAGCCGTCGTTGCTCGCTATCTCGATCACCTGGCTGCCGCCGTCGAGACGGAAGCG
>DATFCF010000213.1:0-4876 GCA_035253445.1 Mycobacterium sp. | reverse complement strand
GTCAGCTGTTGGCTCCCCGAGGTCTGGAATGTGACCGAAAACTCATGGCGACCACCATCCTCGGGGGTGAACGTATATGGCGGGGGAATCTCCGCCCGTCGGTCGGTCGAGCTCAAGCGCACGACGGCGCCATACATCGGGTCCAACTGGCCGTCTCCTCCGACCGTCCGCACGACGAACCGGGAGGGCACCCCAACGGTGGCCACCGGGTTCAGCCCTGATACCTGCAGCCGTACGCTGGCCCGTGTGGCCGCCGGCGCCACAGGGCCACTCGAGCCCGCCGACGGCCGAGCCGCCATGACCGTCAAGGCGGAAATCAGCAGCACGAGATAGCCGACGGTGCGGACATGAAAGACGAGTCTGCGCCGAGACTCACCGTCGTAGTCCACCGGGACGACAGTAATGCCTCTGACGGAATCGGGTCAACGGGTCTCCCGTGTTGGTCCTAGCTCAGAGCAGAAGCCACGAGACAACCTCGGCATGAAGAAGGGGGGCGGGCGGCGCCTTTGGCGAGAAGATCACGCGGGTACGGAGCTTCGGCTCACCTCCGATACACGCCGTTAGTACCGACTGCCATGTCGGCCCCTGGCCGGTCCCCACCGCCAGGGGAGGGCGACTGGAACAGGGGGACGAGCCAACCCTGACGCGAAGCGTTCCTGCGACGATACCCCCGCCGAACACAGGGACTGCAATGTCGGCCAGGTCGAGGTCGACCGCCGCAGAAGGCAGATACGTCGTCCCATGCAGAACGAGCACAGCGGCCTTGGCCCGGATCGCCGCGCATCCGGTCCCGGGATTGGCGGTCGGCGCGTACGGCTGCGTGAGACATCCGCTGAGCGCCTGCAGCGCCGGCCGCGTATAACGAACCTCCAGAACGATCCCGTCGAGGCTCTCAGTTCCGGAAACGCCGCCGCCGGCGGTCAAGGCAACGTCGAACCTGACGTTCAGGCCCGCAAGCAGGTCGGCCGTTCGGAATCCGATCTGTCGTAGGTCGGGGCTGGTCATTTGACAGTAGGCGCTGCAGGCAGGCACCGCTATCGACGTCGAGAGAGCAGGATCGGCGCTGCTGGTCACCGTCGCCGAAACCGCCGTCACGTCACCCGTCTCCATGTGTACGGCTCTGACCCGAACCTCGTCGATCCGAGCGCCGGCGGGGACCGCAGGCGCAAAGCCGCTCAGAGTGAGCGAAGCCTTCGTGTCTCCAGCGTTTGATAGGCCAGCGTCGGCCGTGAGCCGGGCCGGCGACTCGGCGATATCGCGGGCGTTCGCGGCCCCAGCGAAGGCTTGGACATTGGTGACGGTATTGGGCCTCAGAGTGGCCGGCGGGGACTGCGCAGGAAGGCCGGAATTGAGGCCGAACACCGAGATGGGAGGTTCAACCCCCTGGCTGCGCGGACAGACCTCCATGGTGCCGGCCGACATGTCGATTCGGCTCTCCCCGCCGAGCACGAGTTGCACCCCGGGCGTCGAAGGAAGGCACGCTGCGTGCTCCGGAGCAGCGGGCCCAGTGGTGGACCACCCAGACGGTTCCCCACCGACAACGGTGGCCTCGGGATCGGTGATCGACCAGGTGCAGCGGGCGGGAACAGTTGCACACGTGCCGGATGGCTCCGCGAAATTGAAGTTGAAGTAGTAAGCGCCGGGGGTCAACCAGACAACGCGACCTTTGCACGGGTCTCCGCTCGTGAGTCGGGACAGGGCGGCGGCGTCGTCGTAGTAGCCAGGGTGGAGCTCCACCAACCAGGAGGAGCAGTCCGGCACAGCCGTCGGCGCCGGCACGGGCTCGATGGTAAACGCCGGCAGGAAATGAGGATCGGCGTCACGGACCCCGGGCGGCGCGTTGCAGCGAAGATCGGCGGGGCTGTCCACCGGGCCCGAACAGTCGTTGGCAGCGCCGATCTCGCCGTCCACGATCAGGGGTTCTGCGGCGTGGTTCACAACGCCGGCGTGCGAGTAGACATCGCCTTGGACGTTGAGGGGCCCGGAACCCGACACCTGCTCCAGTCCCTGGCCCGGCGTGGCGCGCAGGGTGAGGATGGCCTTCTCCAGGTGCGCGCCGGGGACGGTGATGAAGGGACCGGTGTACCCGCCGGCGGGGACCACCTCGAAGCGGAATGTGCCGCTCACAAGCCCGTTTTCGAACACCGGACGATCGACGCCGACCAGGTCAACGTCTACCGCCGCAGTGGGTGCGTATATGGCTCCGTGAAGGACGAGACGCGCGCTTGGGCCGGCTGACCGGACGACCGCACATCCCGCAAGACCGATGGATGGGCCGTAGGGCTGCGTCAGGCATCCCTGAAGGGCCTGGAGGTCCGGTGGTGTGTACCTCACCTCCAAAACGATCCCGTCGAGGCTCTCGGTGGCGGTCTGTGTCGGCCCAACATCGAGGGTGACCCGGAACTTCACCCGGAGACCGTCGAGCTGCTCCGCTGTGCGGAAGCCGAGTGGACGAAGATCTGTCGAGCGCAGATCACAGTATGAATCGCATTCCGGGACCGAGACGATCGCCTGTAGGGCAGCGTCGGCAGTCGTGGTGACCGTGGCACTGACGCTTTCCACGTTCCCGGTCTCGCGGTGAACGATGCGCATCTTGACTTCGTCCAGTCGTGATCCTGCCGGCAGCGCCGACTGGAAACCGCTCAGGGTGACGGAGGCCTCGTGCGCTCCGAGCGTGGACAAACCGGCATCGGCGGTCAGGCGAGCCGGTTGCTCCTCGACCTGGGAGGCATTACTCGACGCTGAGAAGGCAACGACATCGCTGGACAAGGTCGGCCGTACCGCCGCGAGCGGAGCCTGGACGGGAGCGCCCTGTCTGAGGCCGTAAAGGGCGATCGGCGGGTTCAGCGCCCCTCGCCGGCCGCAGGCCTCGAAGGTTCCAGCGAGGTGGTCGATCCGACTCTGACCACCGAACACAATCTGCACACCGTCCGCCTCGGGGTCGCATGCGGCACGTCCGCTCGGAGGGTGGGTGGCGTCCCACCCCTTTGGAGCACCTGCCACCAGGGTTGCGGCGGCGTCGCTGATCGTCCACGTGCATGGGGTCGGGTTGCCAGTGCAGGGGCCGGTACGTTCGGCAAAGTTGAGGTTGAGGTAGTAAGTCCCGGGGGCCAACCAGACGACCTTTCCGGCACATGCCCCTCCCGTCGTCAAGCGCGAGAGCGCTACTCCGTCGTCGTAGTAGCCGGGCTGCAGCTCCATCAGCCAAGGATGGGACGAGCAATCCGGCACCGCTCTACGAGGCGGCATGGTGGTCTGGGCGGGCGGCCACAGTGGGTCCGTGTCGCCGGCGGCCGCCGCAGCGGTGCACCGAAGCGGCTCGGGGCTGGCGATAGCTCCTGTGCAGGCACCGAGGGCGCCGACTTCGCCTTGAACTGTCAGCGCTGCGGAGGAGGCCTCGTTGGCGACCTCGGCATGGGAGAAGATGTCTCCTCGCAGGAGAGTCGCGGCAGAGCCGCTGCCATGTCGGATGCCCTGGCCGGCCTGGGTCCGAAGGGTCAGCACTGCCTTAAGGGTGGACACCGCAGCTGCCGGTGAAGGCGCTACGCCTGCCGGTTCGCAGTGAACCGTCACCTGAGAGCCATTCAACGTCGCGGGCGGACTGTCGCCGCACGAACCTCCGGCTTGTCCGGCGCTAATAGCCTCCTCCATCGCGCCATCGACGGCGTAAAGCTCGTTTCGGAGTGCTCGTTCGCTGCGGCCGGAACGGATGCTTGCGTCGGCGAGAGTCACCAAGGAAGTCGTGACGAGGCTAATGACGAACACGAAGACAATCGCCAATAGGACCGTGCTGCCCTCCTCGCCCCGGCGAGGCGGCAAGTTAGCGACCCACACGCTGACTGGCCGTAACGTCGAAATGAGCGTCTGACTCCTGCGCCACTCGCAGCGTGCAGTGTGGTGGCGAACAATCCTGGTGGGTGACGGCGACGAGTCCTTCCGTTACGGTCCGTTCGTCCACAAGCGCGCCGGCGACGCACGAGCGACGGGCCAGACGGACGAGTTCATTGTCGGGGGAGACCAGGTACGAGACCTCCGCCAGATGACCTCGATCCGTCCACGTCAATGTGACCAGTGCCGCCGGTCCCCCGCCGCAGGACGGAACATCGACGGCGATCTGCTCGGACCGCTGGACATCTCTGACGAAGGCGGCGGTGACCCGCTGCCGGTCAAGTGAATCGGAGAGGCGGCGCTCGACGGCACCGCTGGTATTCAGGCTAACGAAAAGCAACTGCGTAACGACCACCCCAACAATCCCGAGGATCGCGAGGGAGACGATGACCTCCAGAAGTGTGAATCCATTTTCGTCGCGGGCGTTCATCCTCGCTTGACTACCTCAACAGTTTGAAGAACCTCCTCCCCCACTCCCACCTCAATAGTCACTCGCTGCAAGCGCTGTGGTGGGGGGGCGACGTCCTCCTCACATCTGATCGCGAACTGAAACGGAGGCGGGGCTGGGTCAAGTTGAGCCTGGTAAGGACAGCCGGCCTCATAGACAAATCCCTTCAGTTGCTCGGCGGCAGCGAACAAGACCGTCTCGGCGGCGGACTCCTGGCTGTGTTTGCTGGACGCGACCGTGGCGGTGAACAGTCCGCCTGCCAACGCTGCGAAGGCGATTCCCATCAGCACTAACGTCACCAAGGCTTCGAGAAGGGTCGATCCCCGTTCGTCGAAGCGTGGCGCGAGTCCGGAGCGGACAATCACTTGAGGTCGACTTGGTTGTACACGCCGTAAATCGCGGACACCAGGGCGATAGCGACGAATCCCACGACCAAGCCCACGAAAAGGATCGCCGCTGGTTCGAACAGGGTCGTCAGCTTCTTCAGCTTGTATTCGAGTTCCTGTTGGTAGAAGCGCGCGGTCACCTCCAATTGGGTAT
>DATFCF010000212.1:0-2507 GCA_035253445.1 Mycobacterium sp. | reverse complement strand
AGCCAAGGATTTCGTGTCTGTCGAGGAGTTGTCGCTCGGCGGCAGAATGCCCATCAACACCAACGGTGGCTTGCTCGGCGAGGCGTACATCCACGGGATGAACGGCATCACCGAGGGAGTCCGGCAGGTTCGCGGCACGTCGCACAACCAGGTCGACGATGTCGAGCACGTGCTGGTCACCTCCGGAACCGGCGTCCCGACCAGCGGCCTCATCCTCGCACCCGACCGGTGAGCCGATAATGTCGTGCGGTGGAGTCTGACGTGACAAACGCGGTGGCGGTCGACACCAGGGATGCCATCATCTCGGCCGCCTTCGCCTGCTTTCGCACCCGCGGGCTGGCGAAGACGACGATCGTCGACATCGCCAGGGCAGCTGACGTCTCACGCAGCACGTTCTACGAGTACTTCCGCGACAAAGAGACGATCGTCGAGGCCTGTGCCGAGGCGGCATCGCAGCGCTTCTACCGCAACATGGCCACGGCCATCGACCGCCACGGCGGCAGCACGCTGGAAGGACGCCTGGTGCGGGCGGCCGTATTCGTTGCGCAAGCGCGCCGAGTCGTCGAACCCGAGGTGTACTTCGATCAAGAAGAAGTCAACCTCATGATGACCAAGAACGCGGCCACCCTGCTCAAGGAGTGCGCCGAGTTCCTTGCACCCTATGTTTCGGCTGCCAGGCTGACCGGTGAGGTCCGGCAGGATCTCGACATACCCTCTGCCACAGAGTGGTTCGCGCGAATGTTGTTCTCGCTGTTCACCACTCCGTCCCCCACCGTCGACATGCGCAACGACGACGAGGTCGCAAAGTTCGTGCGCCCGTATGTCGTCAACGGGTTCGTCGGCGATCACACACGTCGACGGGCGTAGAGCGAGCAGGGGTAGCCGGCTGGTTCGCGCTCAGCCCGCGAAGCTCCGTGAACTCCTCTGCCATAGCTTCGGTGACCTCATGCGCATCGTTCACGGTCCGGTCGTCCACAAGCACCGAGATCGTCAACAACTCTGCATAACTCCACACCGTGATGTTCATTGCGCATCCCGCCGCCAGCGGACCGACAGAATAGATCTCGGTGATACGGGCGCCATCAACGGAACTCGCCTCCCGAGGACCGGGGACATTGGAAATAGTCAGGTTCATGGCGATGCCGGAGTTCCAACGTCGTGACTGCCACCGAAACAAACCCGGGGACAGTGCCGGCGGGAGGTAGTTCAGCCACGACGCCATCATCGTCGGACCGAGCAACGTGAAATTCTCCTTCGCGACGGCTGCAGCGTCGGCGGTCAGTCGTACACGCTCCCGAATGTCAGAGATGTGTATGGGCAGCGGAGGTGTCATGTATCCGACGTCGTTGCCGTCGATCCGGTCGGGCGATCGGTTGAAGCTGACCGGCACACCGGCGATCAGCGGGCGGTCGGCGTGACCGTCGTACCGCAGGGCCAGCTTTCGAATCGCCCCGGCAGCCATCGACAGAACCAAGTCGTTGACAGTGATGTCCAGTGCCTTGCTCGCCGCTTTGACATCAGGCAGCCCCAGTGATGCGGTGGCAAAGCGCCGCTGGGGAGAAACCTGATGATTCATGAAGCTCCGCGGCGGCTTGAGCGGCCGCCTGAGGCGTGCGTCACGTGGTCGCTGGCGCGACCGTCGCAGTAGCCGCGCAATCCCGCGTGCAGTGGCCGAGAGCAAGCCGGGGAGTCCGATCAATTGTGTGAGCTGGTCGCGAATGGCGTGTTCGATGAGTTCTCGACGGTTGGGCAATTCATCTGGCCGCGCCGAAAGCCCGGCCTCGATCAGGGCGTCCGGGGCACTCATCGCCTTGGCGATCATATTTGCGGAAGCCAGGCCGTCGGCCAATGCGTGGTGGACTTTCCAAATCACCGCGATCTCGTGACCGGCCATTCCCTCGGCCACGTACATCTTCCACAGCGGCCGGTCGCGGCGCAGTGGCACGCTGGCAATCTGACCGATCAGCTCGTCCAGCTCTCGTCGTCCGCCAGGCGCAGGCACCCGTACCCGCTCCAGGTGGTAGTCAGGGTCGATAGGCGCGTTTTCCCGCCACATGGGGTGATGAAGCTTCATCGGCATGTCGATGAGCTGGTAACGAAGTGGCGCAAGCCCGAGCAGTCGCGGATACGCCATCCTGCGGAACGACTCGAAACTGTAGCCGCCTCTCAGACCCCGAACGTCCAGCACGCCGATCTTGAGAGTGTGGGTGTGAATCTCGAGCGTTTCGCTGTACAGCAACATGACATCGACGCCGCTAAGCCGCTTCATGATGCACCGTTCCCCGGACAACCAGCTCTTACAGTGAAAAACAAATCTACAACCACAGCGTATCCAGTCTGAGAATCCTCGCCCCAATATGCAATAATGGGCATTCTCAGTATTGAAAGTGACCGTTATCAAGTATCGTCTCTCAGGCTTTGACGAATCAGCCACTCGCTCGAGCTGTGCAGCTTTGCCTTCGGGAGCGCGACGGATCGACAAGAGGTCGAGACACGTGTCAGTTGTC
>DATFCF010000211.1:0-2295 GCA_035253445.1 Mycobacterium sp. | reverse complement strand
TGGCCGACGACTGCGACGTCGTCGTCGCACTGCTTCCACAAGGCCGCTCGGTGCCGTCACCGTTCGGGGCCGGCGCCGTCGAGGAGGTCGACTCTTTTCCCGGCTCGGTGTTCAGCGTCTTCGCCGACGACGAGTCCCTTGCCGCGTTCGGCGCCAACCCGCTCGACCCGGCATGCCGCACGCCGTCGGCGCTGGCCGGCCGCAAGCAGGGCAGGCGTGTCGCAGGGAGTGTCGCTGACTTCCTCGGCGGCTGAATCAGCTTTCCAGCGCAGGAGTCTCGGGATTTTCGCGCAGATCGAGCGTCGCGGCGGCCAGCTCCTGACCGATCTCGATGACTTCGGCGGCGCGATGAAAATCCAGGCTGCGGCAGGCGGTGCGCGGCACCTCGATCAGCAAGTCCGGGGGATAGGCCGCAAGGGTGTGGCGGGCCAGCGCCGCCTGCGCGATGTCGATGGTGCGGTTCATCACTTCGAAGCTGCCCAGCTTCGGCACCGACACTTCCTTGGCGGCGTCGACGAGTTCCTCGTCGCTCTCGCCCGAGCGCGTCGCGGTGGTGTCGAACAGCGTGGTGGTGCTGCGCCACATCCTGGTCAGCCATTCCGTCCTGGCCCGCGACCCGCGGTCGGTCGGTTCGTCGCCGCCCGCCTCGCTGCCGCTGAGGCTGACCGCAATGGTGAAGTCGGCGTTCACCGCCGCGATCGGCGCCATCGGCAGCGGGTCGAGGATGCCACCGTCGGCCAGCAGGCGCCCGTCGAGCACGTGCGGCGTGATCACGCCGGGGATGGCGATCGACGCCCGGATCGCTGCGTCGACGGGCCCGCGCTGCAGCCACACCGACTTACCGGTGATCAGGTCGGTCGACACCGCGGTGTACGGAATCGGCAGGTCCTCGATCGTGACCTCGCCAAGAATGTCGCGGACGGCATCCAGGATCTTCTCGGCGCGCAATACCCCGGCCGCGGTGATGGCGGGGTCGAGCAGGCGTAGCACGGCGCGCTGGGTCAACGATTTGGCCCAGTCGGTGAACTCGTCGAGCTTGTCGGCCGCCTGCAGGCCGCCGACGAGTGCGCCCATCGACGATCCGGCGATGCCGACGATTTCGTAACCGCGCTCGTGCAGTTCGTTGATCACCCCGATGTGCGCGTATCCGCGCGCCCCGCCGCTGCCGAGGGCGAGGGCGACTCGCTTGCCGGCCATACCGCCATTCTGCGGCAGAAGCTAAGGAATGACGGGCACGAGCAGATGCGCGTCCCGATCGGCGCCCCAATGCAACGTGCACTCGGTGCGTGCACCCCGCTCATAGGCCGCCGGAAACTGCCCGGTGAACGGGTTCCGCGGCCACAGCCAGCGCCCTGCGACGACCAGCCGGAGTTGTTCGCCGGCCCGGAACAGCGTCGCCGACGGCCCGAGCGGTACGTCGACCTGCACCACTTGGCCCGGCCCGAGCGGCTGGCGTTGGGTGAACGTCGGCACCGGTTCGAACGGCCGGGAGCGGTCTTCGTCGAGGGCGCGCAACGAGGCACGCAGCCAGCCCGTCGTGATGCGGTCGTGGCCGAAGCCGTAGGACCCCTCGAAGGGCACGTACTCCGATCCGCGCCACTTCTCGACACCGACGAACAGATCGACGTCGTCGCCGCCGCTTACCTCGACGAACAGCCGCAGCGCCATCGGCCCGGAGATCTCGGTGTCCGCGGGCAGGGTCCATCCGAAACGCGCTCCGCGAGAACGGGTATCGAAGCTGATGGACCCGCGCTGGTTCGCAGGTTCGGTCGACAGGCCGCCACCGGTCAGGTGTAGTGCCGTCCATCGGGTCGATTCCAACGGCCAGCTGGATTCGTCACGAACCTCGACAATGCGATCTCGGCTCTCCCGCACTTCGAGGCGTACCCGTGGCAGGGGAGCCTGCGTGCCGGCGCGCAGATGTCGATCCAGGAAGGCCAACTGGGTTTGTAGCGCCGCGTCGGAGTAGAAGGTCGCCCATTTTCCGCCGCGGTGGGTGTACAGGTGCTTATCAGAAGATCCGATCTGCTCGAAGCCTCGGATCGAGCCCCGGCTGTGCAAGTTGTTGTCCGAGAAGCTGCCGCAGATCAACGCGGGGACCTGAACCTTCGACAGCTCGGGCACCACCGACCGCCACCACTCGTCACGCAGCGGGCGATTCGTATTCTCTTCTCCGATTTGGTATTTCAGGCGTACGGTCTTCAAGCCGCGGTTCCACAGCTTGACGAAGCCGATCTCCTGAATGCCGCCGGGCCGCAGCAAGTCCCGGTAGGCGTCGGTGAAGCCCTCCCACGG
>DATFCF010000210.1:0-13548 GCA_035253445.1 Mycobacterium sp. | reverse complement strand
CGGGGACTCCTTCCGGATACCCCGAGGTGATCCACGCCACGATCTTGGCGAGAAACTTGGTCAATGGTGTTCAACTCCCCACGGGTAAACCCGACGGTGGTCCCAGGACTCGTCCGATCGTAATGTGCGGGGAAGTTGACGGCGGGGACAAACGCTGACAAACCGACGGGTGAACAGTGGATGAACACCTCGCCAGGATGGGCAAAGTTGCAGGTCAGACGCTTCGCTTAGAGTAGCTATCGGCTGGTCAAATTCGCGCGTCTAGCCCCAGAATTAGCACCCATGAGCGCAGAGATGATCATCCTGGTGCTGCTGATAGCAACAGCACTCGCCTTCGACTTCACCAACGGATTTCACGACACCGGTAACGCGATGGCGACGTCGATCGCCACCGGTGCTCTCAAGCCGAAGACCGCCGTGCTGCTGGCCGGCGTCTTGAACCTCGTCGGCGCCTTCCTCTCGGTCGAGGTCGCCGTCACCGTGACCACATCGGTCCTCAAGGTTCAGGACAGCAAAACCGGACACCTCCTCCCGTCGATCGACGCATCGACAGGGCTCACGATCATCTTCGCCGGCCTCATCGGCGGCATCCTCTGGAACCTGCTGACCTGGTTGTTCGGCATCCCGTCCAGCTCGTCGCACGCGCTCTTCGGCGGGCTGATGGGCGCCGGCCTGGCCGCGCTGGGCACGGCGGGTGTCAACTGGTCGGGCCTCACCCAGAAGGTGCTGATCCCCGCCGTCGCCGCCCCGATCATCGCCTGCCTCGTCGCGGCATGCGGCACCTGGTTGGTCTACCGGATCACCCGCAAGGTGGTGGAGAAGCGGCGCGAAGAAGGCTTCCGCTGGGGCCAGATCGCCACCGCCTCGCTGGTCGCGTTGTCACACGGCACCAATGACGCCCAGAAGACGATGGGTGTCATCGCGCTCGCGCTGATCACCACCGGCCACCTGACCGGTGATGTGAAGGAGCAGGGCCTGCCGTTCTGGATCATCTTCAGCTGCGCGGTGGCCATCGGCCTGGGCACCTACATCGGTGGCTGGCGCGTCATCCGCACCCTCGGAAAGGGTTTGGTGGAGATCCAGTCTCCGCAGGGCTTCGCCGCCGAGGCGTCGTCGGCCGCCATCATCCTGAGCTCCAGCGCAGCGGGCATGGCCCTGTCGACCACCCACGTCGCCACCGGCTCGATCCTTGGCAGTGGTGTCGGCAAGCCCGGCGCAGAGGTGCGCTGGGCCGTCGCCGGGCGGATGGCCGTCGCGTGGCTGATCACCCTGCCCGCCGCGGGACTCGTTGGGGCGCTGTCGTATTGGCTTTCCAACGGAGTCAAGTCGCTGTCCGGTTCGGCACTGGCCGGTGACGGCCTGATCTTCCTCGTTCTGTGCGGCCTGTCCTTCTACATGTGGTGGCGTGCACAGCAGCAGAAGGTCGACCACAAGAACGTCAACGCCGATTGGGACGACTCGACCAACTCCGTCGTGCCCGCCGAAGTCCGCGAAGCCACCAAGGACACCAAGTCGCCCAAGGACCCGGCCGCGGTCTGACCGCCCAGCCGCGACAAGCAAAGGAAACGTTGATGACTTACATAGAGAGCATCCTCAAAGTGCTCGCCATCGGGCTGGTGCTCGGCGCCGGCCTGCCCGCGGTGTTCGCGGTCGGGCTGGTGGCCTACTCCGGCGGAGCCGGCGGAGCCGGCGGCGACGGCACGGACGGCACCGCAACCGCGCCCAACCCGGTGTTGAAGTACCTCGGCATCCTGCTGTTCGTGTTCGTCGGCTGGGTGATCGTGACGGCGATCTTCTGGATCACCAGGACGACGATCATCCACCACACCGGTATCGACCTCTTCCCCTTCATGCCCAAGAAGTGAGCTGAAAACACATGGCTGAGAACCAGACTGTCCTTGACAACGTGCTGGGGTGGCTGCACAGCGGCTACCCGGAAGGTGTTCCGCCGAAGGACTATTTCGCGCTGCTCGCGCTGCTGAAGCGGTCGCTGACCGAGGACGAGGTCATCAAGGCCGCCCAGTCGATCCTGAAGTCGACCGACTCCGATGAGGTGACCGAAGCTGCGATCCGCACCGCGGTGCAGGCCGTGATCGACAAGGAGCCCAACCCGGAGGAGATCCACCAGGTCGCGTCGCGGCTGGCCTCCGTCGGCTGGCCGCTGGCGGCCGCTCGCTGAACTAGCGTCGGGTGTCGCGGCGCAGCGGGTGATTCTCGGGGACCTGCACGAAGATCAGCAGCACGCCGTCGGGATCGACGACTTGCAGCTCGTGTAGTCCCCACGGTTCCTGGCGGGCTTCGCGAGCGATCGAGACTCCGCGCCCGGCCAGCTCCTTCTCGGTGGCGTAGACGTCGCGGACCTGAAGCCACATCGTGCCACCCGCGCTGGGCGTGCCGTGGGCGGCCAGTTCGATCAGCGACTGGCCGGCGTAAAACACTGTGCCCGCACCGTAGTCGCGGGCGATGGCCAGGCCGAGGTCGTCGCGGTAGAACCGCAGCGAGCGCTCATAGTCGGCTGGCCGGATCAGCATCCGGCTGGCCAGGATCTCCATGATTCTGTGTCTATCACGCGGGTCAGTCGATTCGGTGGCCGACACCGTCTCAGTACGGCTCGCGTGTCAGTCCTTCGGCTGGAAGCTCTGCCGTTTCATGATCGCGTCGACCGCTCCCGGAGCCACGCTGTTGAGGGCGTGGGCGGTGAGCGCCATCCGCGGCGCGATGCGCACCGGCCGGGTCCGCGCTGCGGTGATCATCCAATCGGCGGCCTCCTGCGCGCTGAGCCCGGGCAGGCCGTCGTACGCCCGGGTCGGCGCGATCATCGGTGTGATCACCAGCGGGTAGAACAGCGTCGTCGAATGCACGCCTTGGTCGGCCCACTCGGTTTCGATGACCCGGCTGACCGCCGTGAGCGCCGCCTTCGACGCGTTGTAGACCGCGAACAGTGGCGACGACTCGCTGAGCACGCCCCACGTCGACACGTTGATGATGTGGCCGTTGCGGCGCTCGCGCATGCCCGGTGCCAGGCCGCGGATCAGCCGCAGCGGTGAGTAGTAGTTCAAGGCCATCGTGCGCTCGATGTCATGCCAGCGCTCGAGCGATTCGGCCAGCGGACGGCGGATGGACCGGCCGGCGTTGTTGATCAGGATGTCGATGCCGCCGAGATCCTGCTCGACGTTCGCGACCAGTTCGTCGACGGCGTCGAGGTCGGACAGGTCGGCCGCGTGCGCCCGCGCATCGCCCCCGGCGGCGGTGATCCGGTCGACCAGCTGATCCAGCAGCTCCTGGCGGCGTGCGGCCACCACCACCGTGGCGCCGCGGCGGGCGAACTTTTCAGCGGCGGCCTCACCAATGCCCGACGAAGCCCCCGTGAGCAAGATCCGCTTGCCGTTGAGGTCAACCTCATCGCGGTCAGGCCGGTAGAGCATCAATTGCGGGGCCAGTGGCGGGCGCATGCTGGCCAGCAAGACTTGGTCGGCCAACCGCCGCAGCGGGTTCTTACTCACGAATTCAGAGTTTAGGTGGCCTACTTTTCGATGAGTCCTGCACGGCACGGCCGTCGATCAAGGTATGACGATCAACGGCAAGCTCGACAAGCGATTCGGCGAAACCGATGAAGCCGCCGGCTGTATTGGCTCACCCCGCTGGTCGGTCTCTGCGGCGAACGTTCTGTACCGCTCGAAGAATTGCCGAGATATCGAGCGGTAAGGAACGTTCGCGGGGCGATCAGAAGTAGCGCGGAAACGCCGTCCAGTCGGGGTCGCGCTTCTCCAGGAAGGCGTCGCGGCCCTCAACGGCTTCGTCGGTCATGTACGCCAATCGCGTTGCCTCACCGGCGAACAGCTGCTGGCCGACCAGTCCGTCGTCGGTCAGGTTGAACGCGTACTTCAGCATCCGAACGGCCTGCGGCGACTTGCCATTGATCGCGTCGGCCCAGGCCAGCGCCACGGTCTCCAGGTCTTTGTGGTCGACGACCTCGTTGACCGCGCCCATCGCGTGCATCTGCTCCGCGGTATACGGCCGGCCCAGGAAGAAGATCTCACGGGCCAACTTCTGACCGACCTGCTTGGCCAAATAGGCACTGCCATAACCACCGTCGAAGCTGCCCACGTCGGCGTCGGTCTGCTTGAACCGCGCGTGCTCACGGCTGGCCAGGGTCAGGTCACACGTCACGTGCAGGCTGTGCCCGCCGCCGGCGGCCCAACCATTCACCAGACAGATCACCACCTTCGGCATGAACCGGATCAGCCGCTGCACCTCGAGGATGTGCAGCCGACCCGCCCGCGCCACGTCGACGCTGTCAGCTGTCTCACCGGATGCGTACTGGTAGCCGCTGCGTCCGCGGATGCGCTGATCGCCGCCCGAGCAGAACGCCCAGCCCCCATCCTTCGGCGACGGACCGTTTCCGGTCAGCAACACCACGCCGACATCTGGCGACATGCGGGCGTGGTCGAGCACCCGGTACAGCTCGTCGACGGTGTGCGGCCGAAACGCGTTGCGCACCTCAGGCCGGTCGAACGCCACCCGCACCGTCGGCCGCAATGCGCCGTCGACGACGTGGCGGTGGTAGGTGATGTCCGTCAGTTCGAAACCGTCGACAGGCTGCCACGCCGACGGGTCGAATGGGTTGTCGCTCATGCGTTTACCGGATCGAAGCGAAAGACCGGGCAGCGGCCCGCGAGGGCTTCGAACTCCTCGGGGTTGGGCCCGGTGACAAGGCCGGCGTTCTTCATGAAGCCGACGCCGGTCGGCACCTCGACCGGGAATGCCCGTAACAGCGGCCGGGCTTCCTCGACGGGGATCTCCACCATGCGAACGCGCTCGGTGTGCCGGCCCTGTCGCAGCTCGGCCTGACCGGCGGCACGGGCGTTGGCCGCCCAATCCGAGCCGGGCAGACCGCCGACCACATACCGCTTGCCGTCGACGGTCATCGGCGTGACCGGCGTCGAACGCGGCTTACCGGTCTTACGGCCAGGCACGGTCAACACCACCGGGCCCTTGTCGCCGAAACCGATGCCCAACTTCTGGGCGCCGATCATCACCTTGTTCACGTACTTCAGCCACCACGGCGGGCGGATACGCGCGTTGTCGGACATAGCGCCGACGCTACGTGATGGCGTCGATCCGAAAAACCGGCAGGCGGCCTGCCAGCCCCTCCAACTCGTCGGGTGTGCCCTCGCTCAGCAGGCCGGACCGTTTCATCAAACCGACGCCGGTCGGCACCAACCCCGGGAAAGCGCGCAGGACCGGACGGGCCTGGTCCGGCGGTAGCTCGACCATCCGAACCCGTTCGGAGCGTCGCCCATACGTCAGCGTGGCGTTGTCCGCGGCGCGGACGTTGCTGACCCAGTCCGCGCCGGGATAACCGTTCACGACAAAGCGTTTGCCGTCGACGGTCATCGGCGTGATCGGTGTCGAGCGCGGCTTACCGGACTTGCGGCCGGCAACGGTCAGCACGACG
The DNA here is from genome assembly GCA_035253445.1 of Mycobacterium sp. Taxonomy (GTDB): domain Bacteria; phylum Actinomycetota; class Actinomycetes; order Mycobacteriales; family Mycobacteriaceae; genus Mycobacterium. Next base: position 8,090 of record DATFCF010000210.1, on the reverse strand, counting down.
GGCGTCTCATGACGCGAAATCGGCACACCCATCCGCAGCAGCGCAATGAGCACCTTGTTCATCGGCTTGAGGATTTTGGGCGGCCGGATCTGCTCGGGCATGGCCGCGACGTTACTGCTCAGACCGCCAGGCCGTATTCGGTTAGCGCGCTTCGCAGTCCATCGGTGCGCTGCGCAGTGGGCAGCGGGTCGACGAGGATGAAGCCGCAGCCGATCGCGCGGGCGCCGCCGTCGGCCTCGTCGCTGTCGCCGACCATGACCGCATGTTCGGCGGGGACGCCGAGCCGCGTCAGCGCGGTTTCGAAGATCGCGGCGTTGGGCTTGACCGCGCCGACTCTGAACGACAGCACGTACTCGTCGACGTGGTCGTCCGCGCCGATCGCCGCAAATGCGGGCCGGACGTCGAAGGCGATGTTGGACACCACGGCGATCTTGATGCCCTGCTCGTGAAGGCCCTCGAGCACCCGCGCGGTGTCCGGATACGGCGTCCAGGACGACGGATCGATCACCCGGTCGTAGAGCGACTCGGCGTGGTGGTCGGCCAGCCCGGATTCGCGCAGCACATGCAGATAAGCCTCGCGGTGTAGATGCGGCGCCAGGTCGCGGTTGACCCACGCGTGGTAAGCCTGCGGTGTCATCTCGACGGACTGGCCGACCGGCGCGGTGAGCCGGCGCATCAGCTCGGCCTGGACGTGGCCGTCGACCTCGCGTTCGTCGACCGTCATCCCGTCAAACCAGCTCTCGTCCTCTTCCAGACGAAACAGCGTGCCCGAGTAGTCGAACAGGACGGCCCGAATGCTATCCACGTCTCACCCGAGCAGCTTTGTCTGCCAACACTTCTCGCTCCCGTTCGTTGTCGGTCATCTTTGCGGCGCGGTCGAACTCGTCGGCGGCCTCGGTATCGCGGCCCAGCCGGGCCAGCAGTTCGCCGCGCACACTGGGCAATAGGTACGACTCGTCGAGACCTTGGAGTTCGTCGACGATCTTCAGTGCAGAGGCCGTGCCCTTCGGGGACGGATCAGCCATCGCCACCGCGACGGCTCGGTTCAGCTCGACCACAGGGGATGGCGCCACCTGCAGCAGTCCGTCGTACAGAAGAACGATGCGGTTCCAATCGGTATCTGCCGCAGTCGGCGCAGTGGCGTGGCATTCGGCGAGGGCGGCCTGCAACGCGTAAGGACCCCAACCAACGCCATTGCGCTGCAACGCATTAGCGGCGCGTTCCAACGCGGCGATCCCGCGCTGGATTTGCGCGCGGTCCCACTTCGTCCGGTTCTGGGCTTCCAGCAGGATGGGCTTACCGTCGGCATCGGTGCGCGCCGCGAACCGCGACGACTGAAACTCCATCAGCGCCACCAGCCCGAGCACCTCGGCCTCGTCGGGCACCAGCGCCGCCAGCACACGGCCCAGCCTCAACGCTTCACTGCATAGCTCGTCGCGGATCCAGCGCTGCCCGAACGACGCCGAATAGCCCTCGTTGTAGATCAGGTAGATCACGCTGCGCACCGCGGACAGCCGCTGCGGATACTCCGATCGACCCGGCACCTCGAACGGCACATTGGCGTCGGCGAGCGTCTTCTTGGCGCGGGTGATCCGCGCCGCGATCGTCGCCTTCGACGTCAGGAAGGCGCGGGCGATCTCCTCGGTGGTCAGGCCGCCGACCACCCGAAGCGTCAACGCGATCTGCCCTTCCCGCGGCAGCACCGGGTGCGTCGAGATGAACACCAACCGCAGCACGTCGTCGTCGATGCGATCGGGATCCCATGCCTCAGGAAAGTCACGGACCTGCGTCTCGAGCTCGCGCGCCAGCGTCGCGTACTTGGTGTCGAGGTTGTCCTGCCGACGCCAGAGGTCGATCGCCTTGCGCTTGGCCACCGTCGTCAGCCACGCGCCCGCGTTGCGCGGCACACCGGTATCCGGCCATTGAGTCAGCGCGTCGACCAGCGCCTCCTGCGCGAGATCCTCGGCGAGCCCGATGTCGCCGACGGCCCTCGTCAGCGTCGCGACGATCCTGGCCGCCTCCATCCGCCACACCGCGTCGATGGTCTGCTGTAGATCGGGCACGAGCCCATTGTGCCGAGTTCGCGCGCGCGCAACGTGGACCCCAGAAGTGCCCACATCAGAGCGACTTTGTCGCGACAGCGGCGTTGTCGCTCGGAGCCGGGCAATTTGGATGTGCCCACCCGAAGAGGTAATTGGGGTGCGTGTGGCACACGGGGCAGAGGTCGCAAGATCCCCGACACGCCGGGGAAATGAGGCCGATGCGGCCCGCCCGGCAGCAAAGTTGTGTCATGACGCATCGGCTTGTTGCCGCGTACCGGGACGGCCGAAAAGCCTTCCCGCACACGATGCTCAATCCGTACGCGGGCGTCGGCGATCGCACCGCGGCCCGCTTGTGGCGGTTGGGCTGGCAGCGCGCCGCCGAGGATCATCGCGGCCTTCCCAGCGAACAAGCACGTCTCGAGAGGCTGGCCGCCGAGATCGATGCGCTGTTGGACTAGCGCCGAAAACTCAGCCGACCGCGCGGCCGGCGCCCTCCCAGAACTGCGCGCGCACCGACTTCTTGTCCGGCTTGCCCAGCGCGGTCACCGGCACCGAGTCGACGACGATCACCTGCTTCGGCGACTGCACAGAACCCTTGCGGTCCTTGACCGCGGCCTGGATCTCCTCGGTCATCCGAGCCACCGCTTGCTCGCTGCCATCGGCGTCGGGCCGCAGCACCACCACCGCCGTCACCGCCTCACCCCATTTTTCGTCAGGGGTTCCGATCACACACACCTGCGCGACCGAAGGATGTTCTGCCACAACATCTTCCACTTCGCGTGGGAACACGTTGAAGCCGCCGGTGACGATCATGTCCTTCGTCCGGTCGACGATGTACCAGAAGCCGTCCTCGTCCTCGCGGGCCAGGTCGCCGGTGTGCATCCAGCCGTCATAGAAAGTTCGGGACGTCTCGTCCGGCAGGTTCCAGTAGCCACCGCACAGCAGCGGACCGGAAACGCAGATCTCGCCGACCTCGCCCTGCGGCACCGGCGTGCCGTCGTCGCCCAACAACGCCGTCCGGGCGAACAGCGTCGGCCGTCCGCACGACGTCAACCGCTTCTCGTCGTGGTCGCCCTTGGCCAGATACGTGATCACCATCGGGGCCTCGGACTGGCCGTAGTACTGGGCGAAGATCGGCCCGAACCGGTCGATCGCCTCCTTGAGCCGCACCGGGTTGATCGCCGAAGCGCCGTAGTACACGGTCTCGAGCGACGACAGATCGCGAGTGCGCGAATCCGGGTGATCCATAAGGGCATACAGCATCGACGGCACCAGCATCGTCGCGGTGATCCGCCGCTCCTCGATCACGCGCAACACCTCGGCCGGATCGAACTTCGGCAGCACGATCATCTCGCCACCCTTGACGATCGTCGGCACGAAGAACGCCGCACCCGCATGCGACAGCGGCGTGCACATCAAGAACCGAGGCCGCTCGGGCCACTCCCACTCGGCCAGCTGAATCGTCGTCATCGTGGTGATCGAGCGGACGGTGCCCATCACGCCCTTCGGCTTGCCGGTGGTGCCACCGGTGTAGGTCAGCCCGCCGATGTGGTCGGGCGCCAAGTCGGCGGCCACCAACGGCTTCGGCGAGTACTTCGCGGCCTCGGCGTTCAGGTCGACCGCCACACCGGCCAGCGCCTCGGGAACCGGCCCGATCGTCAGGACCTGCTGCAGCGAGTCCACCCTCTCCAACAGCCCCAGTGCCCGCTCCACGAACATCGGCACCGGGTCGATGATCAGCGAGGTGACCTCGGCGTCGGACAGCACGTATGCGTGGTCGTCCAAAGAGCCGAGAGGGTGTAGTGCGGTGCGGCGGTAGCCCTGTGTCTGGCCGGCGCCGATGATCATCAGCACCTCGGGCCGGTTCAGCGACAGCAGGCCCACGGCGGCGCCGGTGCCTGCGCCCAGCGCCTCGAACGCCTGAATGTACTGGCTGATGCGTTCGGCCAGCTGACCGCCCGTCAGCGTGGTGTCGCCGAGGAACAGCACCGGCTTGTCCTTGTTTCGCTTCAGAGCACCGACCGTCAGATGGCCGGAATGCAGGGGATGGCGCAGCAGCTCGACCTGAGTCATGGCTCTAAGACTAGAACGTGTTACAGAACGAGCTGCCGCGCCCTTGCTGATCTCAGCGGCCGGCGGCCTTGCGAGCCTGCTCGGCGGCCTTCTCAGCAAGGTCGGCCCGCCACTGGATTTCCTTCTCGATCCACGGGTTGTCCTGCGGGAACTCCTCGCTTTCGGAAACCCGGCGCACCTCGAGCTTGACGCCGGGTCCCAGCGGGCACTTCTGCGCCCACTGCTTGGCCTCCTCCTTCGACGACACGTCGAGCATCCAAAACCCGTTGAACAGCTCCTTGGCCTCGGTGTACGGGCCGTCGGTGACCACAGGCGGGTCGGAGCTGAAGTCGACGACGAAGCCCTCGTCCGGTCCGGTCAGGCCCTCGCCCGCGAGCATCACGCCGGCCTTGATGAGCTCCTCGTTGTAGCGGCCCATCGACTCGATGACCTCGTTGAAGTCGATGTCGGCGTCCTGAAAGGCCGCCTCGGCCTCGGGGGTCACCCGCATGATCAGCATGTAACGCGCCATTGTTCTGTCTCCTTCTATCGGTGGTGAAGGGGTCGCCTCATTCTTGTTTAGGTGCCCCTCGCCACTACGTCGAACGGCAACCCCCCGAAATCGACACGAGGCCCGAAATTTCTTCAAATTTCTTTTCGGGCTGACAGGATGACCCAATGTCAGCCGCTGACCTGGTCATTTTCGGCACGGTGCTCACCGTCGACGAGTTGCAGCCCACCGCCGAGGCGCTCGCCGTGTCCAACGGCCGGATCATCGCGGTCGGCGACAGGTCGGACGTCGAGAGCTGGGTCGGCCCCGATACGCAACGCGTCGACATCGGCGACGGCTGCGTGATGCCCGGACTGGTTGAGGCGCACGGGCATCCGCTGGCGGAGGCCATCGTGCTGTCGGACCGGATGGTCGACATCCGGCCGGTCACCATGCGCAACGCCGACGACGTCGTCGACGCGATCCGGCGCGAGGTCGCCAAGCGGGGCGCGTCCGGTGCTTTCCTTAACGGCTGGGACCCCCTGCTCCAAGAAGGTCTGCCGGAACCCACATTGGCGTGGCTCAACGGCATCGCCCCCGACACCCCGCTGGTGATCATCCACAACTCCGGGCACAAGGCCTACTTCAACTCCGCGGCCGCCACACACGCCGGCCTGACCCGCGACACCCCAGACCCCAAAGGCGCCAAGTACGGCCGCGATGCCAACGGCGAACTCGACGGCACCGCCGAAGAGACTGCCGCGGTGTTCTCCCTGCTGGGCGGTGCCATCAAGCCCAGCGACTATCCGGCGATGCTGCACGCCGAACTGGGCCGGCTCAACAGCGTCGGGCTGACCACCTGCTCGGAGATGGCGTTCGACCCGGTGTTCCGCCAGGTGGTCGAGCAGATGAGGGAGGAGCTGACCGTGCGGCTGCGCGTCTACGAGATCTCCACCGCACAGATGACCACCGACGTGACGCCCGACAACGGTGACGACATGTTCCGCCAGGTCGGCATCAAGATCTGGGTCGACGGATCACCGTGGATCGGCAACATCGACCTGTCCTTCCCGTATCTGGACACCGACGCCACCCGGGCCATCGGCGTGACGCCGGGATCATGCGGTCACGCGAACTACACCCGCGAGCAGCTCACCGAGATCGTCGGCGCCTACTTCCCGAAAGGCTGGCCGATGGCCTGCCACGTGCAGGGCGACGCGGGCGTCGACACCATCCTCGACATCTACGAGGAAGCTCTGCGCCGGCATCCTCGCCACGATCACCGGCTGCGGCTCGAGCACGTCGGCGCGATCCGGGACGAGCAACTGCAGCGCGCCCACGATCTCGGCGTCACCTGCAGCCTTTTCGTCGACCAGATCCATTACTGGGGCGACATCATCGTCGACGGCCTCTTCGGGCCCGAGCGCGGAACCCGGTGGATGCCGTGCGGATCCGCGGTCAAGACGGGGATGCGGATCTCGCTGCACAACGATCCGCCGGTGACGCCGGAGGAACCGCTGCGCAACATCAGCGTCGCCGTCACGCGCACTGCGCCGAGCGGACGGGTGCTGGGGCCGCAAGAGCGGCTGACGGTCGAGCAGGCCATCCGTGCGCAGACCATCGACGCGGCGTGGCAGCTGTTCGCGGACAACGTGATCGGCTCGCTGGAAGTCGGCAAGTACGCCGACATGGTGGTGCTGTCGGCCGATCCGCGAACCGTGCCGCCGGAGGAGATCGCCGACCTCGAGGTTCGTGCGACGTTCCTGGCGGGTCGGCAGGTTTACGCGAAAGACGACTGACGCGACGGCGGAACATGGCACCCTCGGAGGCATGTCCGACCTGGCTGAACCGCGCTTTCTCGACGACCGAACCGCCCACTGGGCGCAGACGAAACCCGACGCTGAGGCGTTCACCTACTTCGACCGCACGTGGACCTGGGCCCAGTGGAACGACAGGGTGCGGCGGCTCGCCGGCGCGATGAAAAAACGTGGCATCAAACGCGGCGACGTGGTCGCGTTCCTGGACAAGAACCATCCCGCATGTGTCGAGCTGACGCTCGCCGCAGCGTCGCTGGGCGCCGCCAACGCGATCATCAACTTCCGGCTGGCCGCCGACGAGCTCGACTACGTGCTCAACGACTCGGGCGCCAAGCTGCTGATCGTCGGCGCGGAACTGAAGCCGACAATCGACAAGATCCGCGACAAGCTCACCAGCGTCGAGCACGTCATCGAGGTCACTCCCGAAGGCGGCGATGGCGACGAATACGAGGCGCTGCTGGCCGGTGCGACGCGGGCGGATCGCGCCGACGACGTCGAGCCGGACGACGTGTGCATCATCATGTATTCGTCGGGCACGACAGGCCGCCCCAAGGGCGTGGCACTGACGCAGGCCAACCTCATCGCGCACACCGTCAACGCCCATGAGGGTTTCGAGTTCGACGAGGGCGACAAGAACATGGTGTCGATGCCGCTCTTCCACGTCGGCGGCTCGTCATACGTGCAGTTCGGCATCCACGACGGATTTCCGAGCGTGATGACGCGTGAGGTCGACGGCATGTCGCTGGCCGGCGCAATCCTCAAGGGCGCCAACAGAACATTCCTGGTTCCTGCGGTGCTGGCCAAGGTGCTGGAGTCGGGCGAGGACGCGGTCAAGCTCTTCGGCAGCCTGAAGACGTACGCCTACGGCGCGTCACCGATGCCGCTGCCGCTGTTGCGCGCGGCGCTGGAGGCCTGGCCCAACACCGATTTCATCCAGGCGTACGGCCTCACCGAGGTTTGCGGGGTGATCAGCCACCTGCTGCCGGATGCGCACCGCGACACCGAGCATCCCGAGCGGCTGCAGAGCGCCGGAACGCTCGTGCCCAACGCCGAAGTGCGCGTCGTCGACCCCGACACCATCGAGGACGTTCCGACCGGCGAACAAGGCGAATTGTGGTTCCGCACACCGCAGCTGATGAAGGGCTATCACAACAAGCCCGACGCGACGGCGGAGTCGATCACCGAAGACGGCTGGTTCCGCACCGGCGACATCGGTCGCGTCGACGACGGCGGCTACGTGTTCGTCGAGGACCGCCTCAAGGACATGATCATTTCCGGCGGCGAGAACATCTACTCGATCGAGGTGGAACGAGTACTCGCCGAACACCCGGCCGTGGCGGACGTCGCGGTCATCGGCGTGCCCGACGAGAAGTGGGGCGAGGTGGTGAAAGCCGTTGTCTCACTTGAGGGCGACGCCACCGCCGAGGACTTGATCGCGTGGTCGCGTGAGCGGCTGGCGGCGTACAAGTGCCCGAAGAGCGTCGACATCACCGACGAGTTGCCGCGCAATCCGACCGGCAAGATTCTGAAAAAGGAACTGCGCAAGCCGTACTGGGAGGGCCGCGACCGCGCGACGGTCTAAGGCGTCACTGATAGGGCGCCGGGGGCGGTGGCGCGGCCGGCAGGCACAACCCGGTGTTGAGGTTGTCCCACACCAGGCCCGGCAGGCAGAACGGCGAGCAGGTCGTC
>DATFCF010000209.1:0-3697 GCA_035253445.1 Mycobacterium sp. | reverse complement strand
GATCGGGGGTGGGAATGGTATGGAGGGCAGGTCACGCGGCCCACGTGTCCTACTCTGGCATCCATGCTCGATCTCGCGCGAGGAGGGTTTCGCTATGCGCATTCCGATCGTGTTCCCCATCACGGTTGCCCTGCTCGCCCTGCTGTCGGCGCCAGTGCTGGCCGGGGGGTGGGCGGTAGTTCGCCTCGACGAGCCGCCCGGCGAGGTCGTGGCCGGGACGCCGTGGCGGTTCGGTTTCATGGTGCTTCAGCACGACGTCACGCCGACCAGCGATGTCTCTCCGGTCGTGCGCGCCTACGAGCAAGCGACAGGCGAAGAGGTCACATTTGCCGCGGAGCAAGAGGGGCCGGAAGGGCATTTTGTCGTCGAGGTGACCTTCCCCCGCGCGGGCGACTGGAAGTGGGAGATCGTTCCCGACCCGTTCAACGAAACCACGTTCGAGACTCTCTCCGTGGTCGAGCAGGCGGGAATGACGTCGTCCAGTTGGCGGGCGGGCATCTACTCAGGCGCCTGCAACGGGCTCGGCGACGAAGTTTTCGCGATCGGTGACGTGGGTTGGAAACCTCCGGTGGTCAAATCAACCCAGTTGCCGATCGCCATGGGGTCCGCGACGGTCGATGCCTCGCTCTCCGAACTGCTGGATGCCAGGCACGTGATCGCCGTCAAGGCGAGTACCACCGATCCGGAGATGGTCGCCTGTGGGACCATCGAGGATGTCTCCGGGGCCGCGCCGAACGGCGAGGGCGAACTCGTGCTTGGTCTCCAGCACGGACTCGGTGTCCAGGGCGGGCAGGCTGCGCTCGACGTCGGGGTCGCCGTCCTGCGCCCGGACGGGGAGCAGACGGAGGTGACCCTCTACGTGCCAACCCGCGATTGGCAGGCGATCCCATCCGCTCCCGCGGCTATGGCAATCGTTGAGATCGTAGGGGGCGAGGCGAACGGCGCGGTCTTTGCGCCGCCGTCGCTGACCGTGGCGCCGGGGACGCAGGTTACCTGGTTCAACAACGCGAAGTCGGCGCACATGGTCAGCAGCGACGAGCTGTCGTTCGACGACTCCGGCTGGATCGCACCGGGTGGGTCGTTCAGCCACACGTTTACCGAGCCGGGCAAGTTTAACTACCGCTGCGGGCCGCACCCGTGGATGGAGGGGACGGTCGTCGTCGCCTGAGCAGGGCCCGATCCCTCAGCGGTGGCGTCTCCGCGCATCCTTGCGCGCGGAGCGCCGTCCGCGGCGGGACGGCGGCATCCGGCCTCGGGATTCCTGCCCGACCACGGCGCCGTCTCGGCGCAATGGGGCGAAATCCTCAAACGGCGGGCAGTCCACCATGCAGAATCCCTTCTGGCCGGGTTCGCAGGTGCACCCTATTCGGTCGTCCAGGAGGCAAGCGTTGCCGACCCCGATGTCGATGCAGTCCTGGTCGGTCTCGCATTGATCGCACGCGCCGGCTGGGGTATTGGCCAAGCACCGCACTTCGCCCGCGATCTGGATGCAATAACAGTCGTTGCGCCCGTTGCAATTGATCAGGTGTGAGACATCGGCACACGAGTCCGCTTCGGCCGCGCAGGTGCCGGGCGGGTCGGTATCGCATGGAACGGCACAGAAGCGACCTCCGCTCGGACAGCAGGATTGTCCGTCGCCGTCGACGCAATAGGCGTCCGCGCCGTGCACCCCACAGTCGGTGTCGTCGGTGCATTGCGTGCACGAGAACCCCGCCGTCGTGAACTGCCCGCAGCGAGTCTCGCCATCGACGATCTGGAAGCAGTAGCAGTCCGACCGCACATTGCGTTCGATCGTCGTCGGGTCTGTGCTCGAATCGGCGGTACAGAGGTTCGCCCCGGTTTGGCAGGTTCCGCGCCCGGTGACGCAAGAGCTGGTCGCTGGACTCGAGCAAATCTTCCGCGCCGCGCAGCAGACCTCGCCGCATGCTTCCCGGTTTGGAGGGCAGCCATAGGTATGGTTCTCGCAGGTCTTGCCGCCCGTACAGTCGTCACTCTCGCAGCACCCGTGACAGGCGCCGTCGCAGCAATGCTCTTCGCCGCAGTGGTCGTCGTCACAGCAGTCGCGGCATATCCCGCCGGCGCACTCGTGCTGCGTTCCGGGACACGCGCACTGGCAAGCGGCGTCGAGGGACTTGCCGCCGGTGCAGCTTGGGACGCAGGCGCCGCTACAGCGTTCGAATCCGCTGTCGCAGACGCAGTTTCCGCCCGCGCAGTGCGCGTTCCCTCCGCAGCTCGCGCACTCCGCGCCACCCGTCCCGCACTGCTCGTTGGACTGAGCTGCCCCGACGGCTAGACACGTTGCGTTGTCGCAGCATCCGGGGCAACCCTGGGTCGTACAGACGCAGTCGCAGTTCGCATCGCGGCTTTGACCGGCGTCGCAGAGCGCCACGCAGGCGTCGTCGCACAGCTCGAATCCGGAATCGCAACCGCAGTTGCCGCTCTGGCAGGTGTGCCCGCCGCCGCAATCGGCACCGTCGGCCTTGGCAACGCAGGAGCCGCCGCGGCATTCCTCACAGACGCCGCCGCACGCCGTGTCAATCGGTTTCGGTTTGCACGTTCCCGCGACGCACGTGCGGCAGACATCACAGGGAGGGCACTTCTTCTTGCGCCTTTTTCCGCTTCCTTGCGCCGGTGTCCGCCCAGGCCAACGCGACGCTCAGGCCGGACGAGACCAGCCCCAGCACACCCCGCCGGGATGAGCGAGCGGCGAAACCGCGAACGATGCGGTCGAAGCGATCCGCCTCCATCGCGTTGCCCTCTCCAGTCCGGCGCGCAGCCGGCGCCGGGTTCCAGTGACGGCAGCCCTTGGGCTCTTTCTATGGCTGCGGGCCCCAACCCCTGGATCACGAGTGAGGTGGTGGCGGGCAGCACCTTACGCGGCGTGTCCGCCGCCCTTCTTCTTTCGCCGCCGCCGACCACTTGTCCGCTTCGGGGGCTTCTTGCAGACGCCGTTCTTGCACTCCGCCTTGCCGGCGCAGCAGTCGTTGTCGTTGGCGCAGCCGTGGCCGCCCTTCGGTATGCAAGGGCCGCAGTTGTGCGCAATGCAGAACTCGCAGCACTCGTCGTCGTCGGTGCAAAACTGACCATCCTCGAGACACGCCTCCGCCTCGTACATGACGGCCCGCGTTGCCGCGGCCGCGACTCCTGCCCCGGCGATGGCCTTGACGGTGCGCCGCCGAGACAGTCCTTGTGCCAAAAGGCGGGTCCAGGCGTCGAATCGTCGTCCGTCCATGAGTGCCTCCGTCACGAGACCAGGTTGACCCCACGGCTGGAGTTCCGTGGGAAACAGCACGAGTTCCACCGGATGTTATGTCTGTCGCTGTTCTACCGCGAAGATACCTCGCCCGCGCGCGAAACCCAACGTGAAATCCACAGGATTGCCCACAGGATTGCCCACATCTTTCCGGGTCCGCGCTATGCTTCGTGCCGCGACCCTCGTCTGGAAGCGCCGTGACCATTTCGCGACCGAGGCGGCGTTGCGAAAGGGGTGAGGCGGGTGCGGACCCTCGATGGGGAGCCGTTCGCCGAACTCTTGCGGCGGCTCAGGGGCGAACAAGGACTGACGCAACAGGAGCTGGCGGAGCGCTCCGGGATCAGCGTCCGCGCCATCAGCGACCTGGAACGGGCGATCAATCTTCGCCCACATCGCGACACCGCCGCGATGCTCGCGGACGGCCTGGCGCTGAATGGGCCCGGG
>DATFCF010000208.1:0-7769 GCA_035253445.1 Mycobacterium sp. | reverse complement strand
ACCGACAATTCCGGTCAGACTTACATCGCTGCGGTGAACGGCACATCAGCCGGCGGCGGTTACGAGCTGGCCGCGGCCTGCGATCAGATCGTCCTGATCGACGACGGGTCATCTGCTGTTTCGCTTCCGGAGGTGCCTCTGCTCGGCGTACTGCCCGGAACAGGCGGGCTCACAAGAGTCGTCGACAAGCGCAAGGTCCGCAAGGACCGCGCCGACGTCTTTGCGACGAAATCCGAAGGCGTGCGCGGTGCGGTGGCCGTGGAGTGGGGCCTGGTCGACGAGACTGTTCCCCGCGCCCGATTCGGCGAACGCGTGAGAGCACGGGCAGAGGAAGCCGTGGCCCACTCGACGCGGCCCGACAACGCCGCCGGGATCACCCTGACACCGCTGACCCGCACGATAGACGCGGACCGGATCAGCTATCGCTACGTTCACGCGACTGTGCACCGCGACGAGCGGCGCGTCGAAATCGTTGTGTGCACTCCGGATTCACCTCCGCCCGCCGACAGCGAGGGCGCGGCCGAGCAAGGCGCCGACTACTGGCCTCTTGCGCTGACCCGCGAACTCGACGATCTGATCCTGCGATTGCGCACCAACGAGCCCGAACTGGGGACGTGGGTCCTTCGGGTAGTCGGCGACCCCGGTCTTGTGCGCGCTTACGACACGCAACTTCAGGTATGTGCGGATAACTGGTTCATCAACGAGGTTCGGCTGTATTACAAACGAACGCTCAAACGACTGGACGTAACGAGCCGAAGCCTTTTCACGGTCATCGAGCCGGGTAGCGCGTTCGTTGGTTTCCTGCTCGAGCTGGCGCTGGCCTGCGACCGCCAGTACATGCTCGATGGGGTCTACGAGGACCTGGACCCGGATGCCGAGCCTGCGGCAATTGAATTGACCGAGTCCAACTTCGGCAGTTTCCCCATGGGAAATGGCCTCACCAGGGTCGAGTCTCGGTTCTACGGGCACCCCGAGCATCTCTTGGCGGCAGCCGCGCAGATCGACACACCATTGCTTGGCGCCGACGCGGACAGGCTCGGCTTGGTCACGTCCGCACTCGACGATATCGATTTCGGCGATGAACTTCGCATCACGCTGGAAGAAAGGGCGTCGTTGTCGCCGGATGCGTTGACAGGAATGGAGGCCAATCACCGATTCGTCGGCCCGGAGACCCTGGAAACGAAGATCTTTGGGCGCCTGACCGCATGGCAGAACTGGATATTCATTCGGCCCAATGCCGCCGGTCCGGACGGTGCCCTACGTCGGTATGGAACCGGGCAGCGCGCGAGCTTCGACACCAAGCGGGTGTAGGTAATGGACGTCTTCAACGCCGCAGATTTCCTCGTCCACCGGCACTTGAAGAGTGAAACGGCGGACAAGACTGCGCTAATAGGTTCGCGTGAACTCACCTATCGCCAGCTATCCGACGACGTCGCGAAGTTCGCCGGCGGCCTACGCGGCCTCGGTCTGCGCCGGGACGACCGCATTGTCATGGTGATGGCCGACGACGTCGAACTGGCGACCAGCATTCTGGCCGCATTTCACGCCGGGTTCGTCGCCGTTCCGGTGTCGACCATGCTCAACGGCAAAGAGCTGTCGAAGATCGTCCAAGACGCAGGCGCCCGTGCTGTGATCGCCACGCCGCCGTTTGTCGGTACCGTACTGGCGGCCGTTGAGGTGTCTGCCGACGTCACGCATCTCGTTCTCACCGGTGACGACGATGCCTCGCCAGGAACCAGCCGCAACGATCTGACCGTTGTCCGATGGACAGACTTGCTGGGGCCGGCCGACGAGATCACCGCCACTGAGCCCGACGCGTGGGCTTTGTGGCTCTATACCTCGGGAACCACCGGCACGCCGAAGGCCGCGATGCACCGGCACGCCAACATTCGCGCCGTCTACGAGACTTACGGGCAGCAGACTCTGGGTATTCGGGAGAGCGATCGATGCCTATCGGTGCCAAAGATGTTCTTCGCGTACGGAATCGGAAACAGCCTGTTCTTCCCGCTCGCTGCCGGCGCCACAACGATCCTGCAGCCGCAACGTCCGACGCCCGAATGTATGAGCGAAAGGCTGATCGCCGCGTCACCAACCTTGTTCTTCGCGGTGCCGACGTTTTACTCCAGCTTGTTGGCCTCCGACGTGCCCGCCGACGCCTTCGCAGGCGTTCGGATGTGCGTATCAGCCGGCGAGGTACTGCCTGAAATCGTGCAGACCAAGTTCAAGGAACGTTTCGGTGTCGATATTCTCGACGGCATCGGATCGACGGAGGCTCTGCACATCTTCTTGTCCAACCGTCCGGACGATATTCGACCAGGTACCACGGGCAAGCCCGTACCCGGCTACAAGGTAGAAGTTCGGGACGCTGATGGAGGCATCGCCGCGCCAGGAGTGCCAGGCGATCTTTACGTCAGTGGGGAATCGATCGCCCTTGGCTATTGGCGGCGAGCCGACGCGAACCGCGCTGTCTTCCAAGGGGAGTGGTTGTGCACCGGCGACACCTACGTCGTCGACGAAGCCGGCTATTACCACTGCCTCGGCCGGTCCAACGATCTCCTCAAAGCGGGCGGGATCTGGGTCTCGCCGGCCGAGGTCGAGGAGCGCCTGCTGGAGCACGACGCCGTTGCCGAAGCCGCCGTGGTCGGATTGCCCGATGCAGAAGGGATCGACAAACCCGCCGCGCTCGTTGTCCGGGCACCCGGACATGACGGTGTGACCGCTGACGACCTCATCGCTTGGTGTCGTGAAGGTTTGGCGGCTTTCAAACGACCCCGATCGATCGAATTCTGCACCGAGCTGCCGAAGACTGCGACCGGCAAGATGCAACGCTTCCGTGTCCGTGAGCTGTTGCACGACCTCAGGATGAAGGTGTCTGGATGACGGCCAGTTCGATGCCCGCCGACGTGTTCGTGCTGGGTGGAGTGCGCACACCCTTCGGTCGGTACGGCGGTGGTCTTGCGAATGTTCGCCCCGACGACCTAGCGGCACACGTGCTTTCGAGCTTGGCGGAACGAACGGGGCTAGATCCCGCCCAAGTTGATGAGGTGGTGTTCGGCGACGCCAATCAGGCAGGCGAGGACAACCGCAATGTCGCCCGAATGGCGCTCTTGCTGGCCGGTTGGCCGACATCGGTGCCCGCGACGACGGTGAACCGGTTATGCGGATCGGGCATGGACGCAGTCGTACAGGGCTCGCGGTCCATTGCCGTTGGTGATGCCTCCCTGGTCGTCGCCGGCGGTGTCGAATCGATGAGCCGGGCGCCCTGGGTGGTGCAGAAGCCGGCGAAGGGTTATCCCGCCGGTAATGGCACATTGCACTCCACCACCCTGGGATGGCGGATGGTCAACCCGGCGATGCCCGGCCGATGGACGATTTCGCTGGGGGAGGCGACCGAGCTGCTGGCGGAAAAGTACGGGATCTCGCGCGAGCAGCAGGACGAGTTCGCCCTGCGCAGCCACCGGCTGGCGGCGGCGGCCTGGGACAGCGGATTTTACAAGGAGCATGTGGTCGAGGTCGCGGGTTGCGGCCTCGAGCGGGATGAGGGCATCCGGGCCGAGACCAGTCTGGACAAGTTGGCGGAACTGAAGCCCGCCTTCCGGGCAAATGGCACGGTGACCGCCGGCAACGCGTCCCCGCTGACCGACGGTGCGTGCGCGGTGCTACTTGGCGACGCGGCCGCCGCCGACAAGCTTGGCCTGACTCCCCTGGCACGGATCGCGAGCCGCGGTGCAGCCGGGGTCGACCCTGAACTCTTCGGCATCGGGCCGGTCAACGCCGCACGAACAGCGTTGGCGCGTGCGGGGATTGAGTGGGCGGATCTTTCCGCGGTGGAACTGAACGAAGCGTTTGCGGCCCAATCGCTTGCGTGCCTGGCCGAGTGGCCCGACCTCGATCCGGACGTGGTGAACGTCAACGGAGGGGCCATTGCGATTGGCCATCCACTCGGTGCGTCCGGCGCACGGATCACTCTGCAACTTGCCCAAGAATTGCACCGTCGCGGCGGGTGGGGGCTGGCATCGCTGTGCATCGGTGTAGGCCAGGGGCTTGCGCTGGTGCTCGACGCATAAACCACGTGCAATCCCCGGGTCGCGCGCGATAAACCCAAGCCGTCGAGGGAGAATCAGATCGACCTTGGTTGACTGATGTGTTGAGGGAGGCGTCGGAGGTGGCGAGAACGCCGGTGCGTCGCGGGGCGCCACGAACGCCGACCGAGCCCGGGCCCGCGATGAGCCGGCGTCGTGAGATCGGGGAGGGTAGTGCCCGATCGCTGCTGATGACCATCCTGGGTGAGTTCGTCCTGCCGTTCGGTCAACAGGTGTGGACCACCTCCCTGGTGCGCGCATTGATGATGGCGGACATCGAGGAAAAGTCCGCCCGTCAGGCGCTCGCCCGGATTGCGGCGGAGGGCTGGCTGTCATCGGATCGCGTCGGCCGCCGGGTGCGATGGTCGTTGACGGATGCGGGGCGGCGGCTCCTCAGCGAGGGCGCGCAGCGCATTTATACCTTCGGATCTGGTGAACAGTCGTGGGACGGCCGCTGGTTGGTGGTGCTCATCTCGATCCCCGAATCGATGCGCACCCTGCGGCACAAGCTGCGTACGCAACTCAATTGGGCCGGATTCGGCTCCCCGTCACCGGGTGTGTGGATCTCGCCGCGGACGGGGGTCGAGGCGGATGCGAAGGCCATCCTCGACGACCTCGAGCTGTCCGACAAGGCTATCTCCTTCATCGCCGAGTACGGCGCGCTGGGCAATCAGCAGGACATGGTCACCGCGGCATGGAATCTCGCCGAGGTCGAGCGCCGCTACGAAGAGTTCATCGCCGACTTCGCCGAGCTGGACCCACGCTCACCCGATGACATCCTGCTCGCCCAGATCCGCCTGGTGCATGAATGGCGCCGGTTCCCATTTCTCGATCCGCAGCTGCCGCGTCTGCTTCTGCCGTCGCATTGGAGCGGCACCGCGGCGACGCGGCTCTTTGAAGCCAAGCACACGCGATGGCGCGAGCCTGCTCGCCGCCGGTGGAGCGAGCTGTCCGCCGAAGATCATTGAGCGAGGTCGTCAGCGCCGTGCGACGGCCGGCGCCGCCGAACGGCAGATCGTCCGGGCAGACGCCACGTCACGAGTCAACTCCTCGACCAGATCGGCGCGCAGCTGGCGCACCATGCGCTGGTTGACATAGCCCTTGTCGGTGATCTCGCCGGCATCCAGGTCCGGCGGCGTGGTCATGATCAACAGCCGTTCGATCCGCTGCGAAGACCCGCCGCCGGTCTGCGCCAGACGGGCCAGGCCGTCGGCGAGCTCATCACGCAGATCGTCGTCTGGCTCTGCGTCCGGGCCTAACCGACGGGCATGGTCGGGATGCAGCCACACCAGGGCGGAGACGAAATCGCCGTCGTGGCCACAGATCACCGCGTCCTGTACCAACCCGGCGCATGCCGACAGCAGCTGGGGCCGCAGGGTACCGACGGTCACGAAGGTTCCCGTGGACAGCTTGAAGTTCTCTGCGATTCGTCCCTCGAAAAGCAGGCCCTTAGCGGGATCGCGAGGGTCGACCGGAGTCGCGACGTCTCCGGTCCGCAGGAACCCCTCGGCGTCGAAGATGGCCGTCAGATCAGGACGGCGATAGTACCCCGGTGTCACATTTGGTCCGCGAAGCCGCAGCTCGTGTCGGTCACCGTGCGGCACCAGCTTCAATTCGATCCCCGGCAGCGGAACACCGATCGAGTCGCTGCGGGTAACCGGGAAGTGCGTGGTGGTCGCCGCCGGCGCGGTTTCGGTCATGCCCCATGAAGTCGTCAGCCTGGCCTGCGAACCATATTGGGCGGCAAGGGCTTCGAGGCGCTCCCACAGTTGTTGCGGCAGGGCGGCCGCGGCGAAGAACGCGATGCGCAGACGAGAGAAGAATCGTTGCGCGGCCTCGCTGTCACGTTCCAGGATCGGTACCAGGGCGGCGAAGCCGGCGGGAACGTTGAAGTAAATGGACGGTTGGATGTCGGCGAGGTTGTCGACGGTGTGTTTGATCAGTCCTGCGGTTGGACGCCCGGCATCGATCCACAGGCTGCCGCCATTGACCAGAACCATATTGACGTTGTGGTTCCCACCGAAAGTATGACTCCAGGGAAGCCAGTCCAGCAGGACAGGAGGTTCGGCGATCAGGAACGGCCAGACCTGACGCATCTGCTGTTGATTCGCCGACAGCATTCCATGAGTGTTGATCACTCCCTTCGGCATGTCCGTCGATCCCGAAGTGAACACGACTTTGGCCACCGTGCCGGTGTCGATCGATGCGAGCGAATCCTCCAGCGTCACTGTGGGATTCCGCTCGATTCCGGTGATCGGAGTGACGCCGCGGACCCCCGGTTCCGTGCTGAGCAGTACTCGCCCTCCGCCGATCGCCTGCAACGCAGCGCCGTAGCTGTCATCCGCGGCGAAAACCACGGCCGGATCACATACGTCGACGATGTGGCGCAGCTTCGCGTGGTCTGTGCTCTGCAGCGAATACGCCACACTCGTGGGCACCACCGGGCTGCCGATCATGTACCCGGCAAGGGTCAACAGCAGATGGTCAATGCTGTTGTGGGACAGGATGAGCACCGGCTGCCCGGCCGCACCGCGGTCGAGCAGGCCTTGCGCAATGCGTTCAACGCGTTCGTGTGCCTGACCCCACGTGCATGTCGACCACGCTTGTCCCGCCCGTTCGGCCACGAGAATCCGGTCCGGATGCCGGACACAGCCCTCGTGGAACGAATGCAGGACGCTTGAGGGATGGGGGTCCAAGGGCTGCCGCGACGATATGGACACACTCCCGTCGGGATGCTCCTCGGCGCTGATGTCGGGGCTGGCGAAGAGGCGTTCGAACATCTCAAATCCCGTCACATGTGGTGCAGAGCACGTACAACGATCTACAGTAACCTACATCAAGTACAACTATATGTAGATTGACTGACAATTAGGAGACTTCGATGACGCCGGCGATCCCCCTCGGTGCCGCATGGACCTCACCTTTCGCCAAGTGGGGTGGCACGTTGTCCCAAGTCAGCAGCCTCGAGCTCGCGGCGGTTGTGGCGAGGGCTGCCCTGGAGAAGCAGGATCTTGACCCGGCCGCGTTGGATTCGCTCGTCCTCGGGTGGACAGTTCCGCAGCCCGACATCTTCTACGGCGCACCCGGCCTGGCCACCGCGATCGGTATGCCGGCCGTCTCTGGCGCAATGGTCAGTCAGGCATGCGCGACGTCGGTGGTGGCGCTGCGGACGGCGGCTCAAGCGGTCGAAGCCGACACTGCCGCGGCCACCCTGGTGGTGCTCACCGATCGCACCAGCAATGGTCCATTGCTCGTCTATCCGCAGCCGGGAGCCAGCGGCGGCGCGCCGGCGACAGAGCACTGGGTACTGGACTCGTTCGCCCGCGACCCGTCGACCAATCAATCCATGCTTGCCACCGCTGAAGCGGTAGCGCGCGAGGAGGGAATCGAGCGCGAGGAACTCGACGATGTCACGGCGCTTCGCCACGCCCAGTACTCCGAGCGCCCGTCCGGCGGCGATCACACCGTCGCGGTCACGATCGAACGGCGACGCTCGGCCATCAAGTTGACCGAGGACGAAGGGGTGCAGCTCTCGACCAGGGAGGCGCTGAGGGGCCTGCGGCCTGCCCTACCGGAAGGGTTGCACAGTTACGGCGCTCAGACGCACCCCGCCGACGGCACCGCGGGGGCCATTGTCACCACCGTCGACCGGGCCCGCGAACTGTCTCATGGCGAGGGCGTCGCGGA
>DATFCF010000207.1:0-5307 GCA_035253445.1 Mycobacterium sp. | reverse complement strand
CGACTCAAGGTAGTGAGCAAGACGCGCCTGTACCGGACCTTCAGAAATACCGACCTCACTGGAGGTCTGGAGGATGCCGCCAGGCGTGCTCATCGGTAGCTCCGTCCTCGGAAAGCACGCCAGATACTCGGCGACCAGATTTCCTGGTCCTCGCCAACAAGAATTCGACCGTCGACATCCCAGTCGACCAGGCTCATCCAGGACAGCATGCTCGTGTTCGCGGCCAGCGCGATGCTGTTGCGCACCCGGCCACGGACCTCACGGGTTCCTCCGCCTTCTTCCCCAAATGCGACGGTCAATTCCATCGGGTGACCCGTCACCGGATCGCGCTTCGTCACCTTGCGCACACCGGATGAGAACGGACGCTGTCCCTTCGCGGACGTCTCGTGTCCGCCCACAAGTGGAAGGTCATCGCGGAGCATGTCGAGATCGCGAGGAGCGGCGTAGAGAGCAAGGAAGCCGTCGTCCGCTCCGCCCAGCGCGTAGGAGTATGCAGACCGGAAGAGCGTGAAATCGCTGCGCCGATACCAGGAGCGATCCCGCATCGCGAAGCAATCGACGTCGCGCCGCGTACCGTCGACCGTCACCCAACCGGTCATGTGCATCGGCTGATCCAGGTGCTTGCCACCGAAATAGGTGGGGGCCTGCAACGCCTTCGCGCTGAGATCGAAGGCGAAGCGGTCGCCATAGCCTCGCTCATCCTCAGAGGTGAGGCGATACTCCCGAAACGGGTCGACGACCGTGTGGGATAGACCCGGGATCTCGAGGTCAAGCAACGAAGTCGGCATCCCCAGGCGCACGTCCTTCCAGTACGCGGTGTCCCACGGGGACGAGACCCCGGGACCCCAGACATAAGTGAAGGCGTCCATCACCCCGAGGTTCGGTCGGAATCGCAGATAGACGTGGCCAGCGAGCACATGGTCCGTGGTCCAGAACGAGTACCACGCCGTCTCCGTCAACCAGGGACTGGAGTCAGTGGGCGGTAGGTGTAGTTCGTCCACACTCTCGACCGCGACTTCGGTTGCCAATGGGAACTCCTTGGTGGGTATGTACTCTGACGTTTCCCGCACACCTTAGATAGCGCTGGTTACCTTGTCGCCTGTGCCCGCCCGGCTCGGTTCGATCCTTTGGAGTTCCGCACATTGGCCGAGCAAGCTCGGTCTGCATATTCAGCGCCCCACCGAGCGCCAACGATCCATACTGGACCGCACCTGCCTCTCAGCGTTGTGGTGTCCTACAAGACGACGGCCTCGGTTGGTCGCGAACGTCGTACGGGGTACCTACGGTCCGGACCATGGAACTCTTGTTGGACTGCCCTTGTGGAGTAAGACTGATCGGCGCAGGGGAAGACGCGCTCGTGCTCGAGGCGCAGCAGCACCTTGCCACCGCCCACGCCGAACTCGAATACACGCGCGCCGAGATCTTGTTCATGGCTCGGCCGACGCGATGAGCGAAACGCCGCGAGTGGTGATCGTCGGCGCCGGGCACACCGGAGCGCAAGCCGCAATCGCTTTGCGCGCCGAAGGCTTCGAAGGCCACGTCGTTCTCACAGGTGACGAGGAAGCACCGCCGTACAACCGTCCGCCCCTATCGAAGTCCTTTCTCAAATCGACCAGTGATGCAGTGTCTGTCGCAGTCCGCCCAGAAGGATTCTGGGCGGAGCAGGACATCACGCTGCAACTCGGCCGACGTTCCGTAGCAATCGATAGAACCGCTCGCAAGATCGCCCTCGACGACGGGTCGGAGCTGGATTTCGATCGGCTCGTGCTGGCTATGGGTTCGCGGCCGCGGACCATCCCGACCGCACCGGGTATCGCGACCTTGCGTACCACCAAGGACGCGCTCCGGGTGCGGAGTGTTCTTCGGCCCGGCGCCCGCGTGGTTCTGGTGGGGGCAGGCTACATCGGACTCGAGGTAGCAGCTGCTGCCTGTGAGGCCGGCGCTGAAGTCACCGTGGTCGAGGCAGCACCGGACATATTGCGCCGCACCATATCCGGCGCGACGGCCCGCTACTTACAGACCGCCCACGAGCGAGCCGGCGCTCGATTCCTACTTGGTTCGGCACCTCGTACCATCAGGCCCACAGGTGTTGAGATGGGCCCGGGCGAGAACCTCGAAGGCGATGTGGTCGTACTCGGTATCGGCGTACAACCGAACGTAGAGCTCGCCGAAAATGCGGGCCTCGCTGTGCTCGACGGCGTCGTCGTTGACGAGCACCTGCGGACCTCCGATCCGAATATCTTCGCGATCGGTGACTGCGCAAGATTCCCCTGCGCCGTGACCGGTCGGCCAGTGCGCCTCGAATCAGTCCAGAACGGCACCGATCAAGCTCGCCACGTCGCACGCACCCTCGCGGGCGAGGCCACCGCGCCATACCGTTCCGTCCCGTACTTCTGGACCGAGCAGCACGGACACAAGGTGATGATCGCGGGTGTGTCGGCACCCGACGACGACGTCCAAGTGCGCGGAAATCTCGAGGACGATTCGTTCTCGGTTTTCCGGCACGACGCCGAGGGTCGGCTCACCGCCGTCGAGTCGGTCAACGCGCCTCACGATCACGTTGCTGCACGTCGCACGCTCGGCGGCCGGACATGACATCGGGAGGACCACGCCGGCGGTCCGTCCCTTTCGGACATCGAACGTGACTGAGGTAAATGAGAAAAGCTGCGGCGGCACCGGGATTGTGTGCCGACCGCAGCTTTTCGCCTGTCTGCGGCGAATTCAGAGGCGTTCGATGATTGTGACGTTTGCCTGCCCGCCGCCCTCGCACATGGTCTGTAGCCCGTAGCGGCCGCCGGTGCGCTCGAGCTCGTGCAACAGCGAAGTCATCAGCCTCGCGCCGGTGGCCCCAATCGGGTGACCGAGCGATATCGCACCACCGTTCGGATTCACCTTGGAGTGGTCAGCACCCAATTCCTTGAGCCAGGCCAGAACGACCGGCGCGAACGCCTCATTGATCTCCACGACGTCGATATCGTCGATCGACAACCCAACCTTCGCGAGCGCCTTTTGGGTCGCCGGAATAGGGGCCGACAGCATCATGACCGGGTCTGCACCGAGGACCGACATGTGATGGATGCGCGCACGTGGCTTGAGCCCGAGTCTGTCAACCGCGCCCTGGGAGGCGACGAGTAAGGCTGCGGCGCCGTCCGAGATCTGGCTGGACGTGGCAGCGGTGACCGTACCACCCTCTAGCAGGACGGGTAGCTTTGCCATCTTTTCCGACGATGTGTCCGGCCGCGGGCCTTCATCGACGCTGTGTCCTCGGAATTCCGCAATCTCACTGACAAACCGTCCTGCGTTGATGGCCTCGACTGCGCGGCGGTGGCTCTCGAGCGCGAACGCCTCGTTGTTTTCGCGAGTGATGCCCCAGTGGGCAGCGATGAGCTCGGCTCCCCGATACTGCGACATCTCCTCGTCACCGTAACGATGCTTCCAACCTTCGCAGCCGGTCCACGGGTCGGTCGGTCCATATTCGGCACCGGCCGCGAATCCACTCATGATCGGGTACTGGCTCATGTTCTGGACCCCTCCCGCGATTAGCAGGTCGGCGGTTCCACTCATCACCGCCTGCGCAGCGAAGTGCACAGCCTGCTGACCCGAGCCGCATTGACGGTCGATCGTGACACCCGGCACGGATTCGGGCAGCCCAGCGGCCAAGACCGACGTTCGCGCCAAATCGCCTGACTGAGAGCCGATCTGGTCGATACAGCCCAGGATGACGTCGTCGATCTCGGCAGGGTCGAAATCGTGACGGTCGACAAGGGTGCGAAGAACGTGGGCTGCCAAATCGGCCGGATGGGCACCCGCGAGGGAGCCGTTCCGGCGACCGACCGCCGTTCGTGGGGCGTCGACGATGTAGGCGTCGTTCATGGTGTTCCTTTCCCTGGCATGAGGGTCTTAGTAAAGGTTCGTGAGTGTTGCACCGAACCCAAGTTGCGCGGACTCGGTCGAGCACAATCTGCAGTCACGAAGCCGCCGGCGTGAAAGAAACCCGGAATGCCCGCGGCACCAGGAAGAACATTGCTCCACTGAAATCTGCTTCGACGACCTCGACTGACTCCCAGCGCTCCAATGTCGCCCGGAGCACCTCTTCTTGCTCGAGAAGACTGAACATGCGGCCGAGGCAGCCGTGGATGCCGGCACCGAAGTTCAGCGGCTGTTTGGCGTGTGGACGGGTTACGTCAAGGGTCCGCGGGTCCGGGAAGACCGCCGGGTCGTTGTTGGCGGCGAAGATGAGTGGGAAGACGGTGACATCGGGGGTCAGTTCGGCCCCTCGGTAGGTAAGTGTCTCCTTCGCGGATCGCGTGATGGACCACGCGCCCGGGTTGTAGCGCATCAGCTCCATGACGGCGTGAGGAATGCGTTCGGGCTCGCGCCGAAGTAGTTGCCATTGCTCCGGATTCTGGGCGAGCGCCTCTAGGTTGCAGCACATCTGGGCAGCGGTGGTATCGGTGCTCCCCACAAGCGCATTGAAGGAGACCGCGAGGATATCGCTCTCGTCGATTTCCCCTCGCGCCTCGGCAGCAACAAGGAAGGAGAGCAGATCTTCACCGGGATTCTGACGTCGCTGCTCGGTGAGCTCGAGCAGATAAGCCTTGGTCTTCGACGCCGCTTCCTCCAACCGCTCCCTGTGCCCTGGGAGCGGTGGTGCAGAGAGGAGCATGCACTCTTCGGACAGGTGCTGGATGAGGGGAGCGTCGGTGAGGGGAGCTCCGATGATCAGACAGTAGAGAGTGGCCGGTAGCTTGTTGGCAATCTTCCACAGGAAGTCGAAGTCACCGGCCTCGCCGGCCGCGTCATCCAGCCACTCCCCCACCCAGGCGCGGACATCTGCGCGCATGCGGTCGGCGCTACTGGATGCGAACCAGGGAGCGCAGGCACGTCGAGCGCGCAGGTGATGTGCTCCGTCGCGGCTGAACAAGAAGTTGAGGAATGACTCGCGGGTCGCCTCGCCGTCGATCCCGATCGAGTCCATCCGAGCCTTCATACCGAGGCTGAAATCATTATTGCGAACAATCGCTGCCGCTGCGTCATATCCCACGACCTCGATACCGCGCTGGCTCCGAACGATACCGGGTCCGCCCTGGTAGTTCGCGACTGCGGCGACCGCGCGCTCGATGCCGGAATGAAACTCCGGCGACTCCCAGTCGACGGTCGGGATGTTGATCGATCCCCAATCCGCGGTGACCGTTTCAGTGGTCATGACTTCTCCTCAATACTGCATGTCGGGGTGTTGGGCTGCTGTTCGGGACTGTCGAGAGTCGGGGCGTAGCACTGGGATTCAAGCGTCCCTCTGGAGGCTGA
>DATFCF010000206.1:0-7291 GCA_035253445.1 Mycobacterium sp. | reverse complement strand
GGCAGGTTCGGCCATCGTGACCGTCTATGCGATCACGACCTTCACCGTCACGGCCGGTGTGCTGATCGGCGGAGAAGGCCGCGGCTTCTTCGCGGGTCATATGGCGGCGACCATCTGCTGGATCGCGATGGCCGCGGGGCTGTTCATCTACGCGGCCCGGTTGCCGAGGGCGAATCGGTCGCTGCCGATCGGCGGGGGATTGGCGCTCGTCGCCGCCGCAATGACCAAGCTGTTCCTCTTCGACCTCGGGACGCTCGACGGGATCTTCCGGGTCGTGGTGTTCATCGTCGTCGGCCTCGTGCTGCTCGGTATGGGTGCCGGGTATGCCCGGCTGCTGGAGAAGCAGGACCAACAGCAGGACCACGTGGATGTGGCGCCCGTCACCAACTAAACTGGACTCATTCCAGATTAGAAGGTGTTGGACAAGGCATGAGTACGCGCAGAAACGCAGAAGATGTACAGGGCTTTGCGGCGTCGCCGGAGCTGAGCGCGAACCTGCAGCGAGTCCTGGTCGACCTGGTCGAGCTGCACCTGCAGGGCAAGCAGGCGCATTGGAACGTCGTCGGAACGAACTTTCGCGACTTGCACCTGCAACTCGACGAGCTGGTGGACTTCGCCCGCGAAGCCAGCGACACCATTGCCGAGCGGATGCGGGCGCTGGATTCGGTGCCTGACGGCCGCTCGGACACCGTCGCCGCTGCGACGTCGTTGCCGCAGTTCCCGGCCTACGAACACAGCACCACCGAGGTCGTGGACCTGATCACCGCACGCGTGTACGCGGCCGTCGACACCCTTCGGGCAGTGCACGATGCCGTCGAGGCCGAGGACCCAAGCACCGCCGACATCCTGCATCAGCTGATCGACGGCCTTGAGAAGCTGGCGTGGCTTATCAAGTCGGAGAACCGCAAGGTTTAGGCGGTTCGGCCGCAGATCACGTCGACGGTGGCGTCGATCAGCGCGTCCAGAGCGGCGGGTTCAGCGCCCGTCCTGGCGCGCACCGCGAGTGAACTCAGCGCGGCAGTCGCGATGTGTGCCAATGCATTTGGGCTGGCAGTTGCCAGCTCGCCGTCGCGCGCGGCCTGTTCGAACCGCGCGGTGAACGTGTCGGTGAACGCGCACAGGGTCGATTCGACGAGAGCGCCAACCCGCGGATCGCGGTGCGCCTCGGTGACAGCGGTGCCGAGCAGAAAACAGCCCCTCGGCCCGCCGTCACCGGCCAGGTAGTAGTCGCGCGCATGCCGGTACACCGCGCGCAGGACTGGCCCGGCTTCGGCCGCTCCGATCCGCCGGCTTCGCTGCCGACCTACGATGCCGAGGTCGAACGCATCGACCGGCTCGCCGACTCTTTCGGACTGGACCGCTTCAATCTCATCGCGCACGACTATGGCGGGTTCCTCGGCCTTGGCTACGTGCTGCGCCACCCCGGCCGAGTCGCGCGGTTGGCGTTGCTGAACACGCGGGCGCACAACATCTTTCGACCATGGTTCTATCGGTTCTCGCAGGGACAGCGATGGGCCGCGGTCCATGCGCCGGCAATTCTGCGCGGTCTTCCGCTGCGGCGGCTCCATCACCTTGCCCTGCGTCCGTATCGCGCGCTCGGCTGCTTCGACGACGAGCTCGAGAACGAGTATCTGGGCTGGATGGACACCGCGGCCGGTCGCCGCACATTCGTCGACCGCGACCGCTATATCCCCTTCGCGACGGCATCCGAGCTCGCCCGGCAGATCCCGGGTGCCACCCTGACCCGGCTAACCGGTGGCGACCACTACATCATGGAGGAGCGGCCCGACGAGGTGACCGCGGCGCTGCTGAACCTGCTTGCCCGGCCGTGCATCGTCGGCCGCCAAGCGGGTATACCACCGGGGTGACTGTGACTCGAGATGTGGCCGCCTCCCGCCAGCAGGTGTGGGACGTGATGGCCGATGGATGGACATACTCCCAGTGGGTGGTCGGCAACACACGGATGCGGGCCGTCGACCCCAATTGGCCCGCTCCGGGCTCGACGATCCGGCATTCGATCGGGGTTTGGCCAGTCGTCATCAACGACGAGACCGTCTCGGAGGAATGCGTACCACTGGAGAAGCTGGTGCTGCTGGCCAGGATGGGACCACTCGGCGCAGCCCGAGTGGCCCTGCGCCTCAGCGACATTCCGGATGGCTGCCATGTGGAGATGGATGAGGTCGCGGTGAGACCGCCGATGAGCTTTGTGCCGAATCCGGTGCAGGCGCTCGGGCTGGGGCCACGCAACCGTGAAGCCCTGTGGCGGCTGGGCGCCCTGGCCGAACGCCTCAAGCCAAGCGAACTGGATTAGGGACTTGCCGCGGTGGCGCCGTGTTCGACGGCTCTGCGGACGGCATCGTCGTCGCGGCGTCCGACCAGATACCAGGTGTGCATGACGCCCTTTCCCTTGATGTGGACGTCGCCGCGTTCCTCGAGCACGAACGAGTGGTTGAGGCGTTCATAGACGTTGTCCGGCACCTGGATTCGTCCCTCGACGTCGGTGGCTTCCATTCGCGACGCGACGTTGACCGCGTCGCCCCACACGTCGTAGAAGAACTTGCGCGCGCCGACGACGCCGGCGACGACGGGTCCGGCCGCGAGGCCGATCCGCAGCGGCACGTCCCGCCCACGCGGGTCCTTCAGGTCGGCGACGGCGTCGGCCATGTCCAGCGCCAGGCAGGCCAGGGCCTCGACATGATCCGGCCGAGGCTGCGGCACGCCGCTGACCACCATGTAGGAGTCGCCGCTAATCTTGACCTTCTCCAGCCCGTGACGGTCGACCAGCGCATCGAGGTCGGTATACAAGCGGTCAAGAAACCGCACCAGGTCGGCCGGCGAAGTGTCGCTGGCCCGCTTGGTATACCCCGCGATATCTGCGAACAGAATCGACGCGTCGTCATATTTGTCGGCGATGATGTTGCGCGACGGGTCTTTTAGCCGTTCGGCAATTGTCGCCGGCAGGATATTGGTCAGCAGCCGTTCGGATCGCTCGTACTCGGACTCCATCGCCTCTCTCGCGCGGGCGATCTCGCGCAGCGAGTACGACAGGACCAGGACGACCATCACGAACGCGGAAGTGATGGTGAGCGCGAAGTTGACGTCAGATGCCCAGGCCGGTCGCACACCCGTGTTGTTCGGTACAAGAAACTCGAGAGCTATCACCATCGCCGCGCAGAAGCCGGCCAGCACAGAGGCGAGAACCACGTGGTCGATACCGAGAATCACGAAGTTGATCGAAGCCGCTACCAGGAAGTAGAACTGCAGGCCCGTGTCCGTGCCCAGATGCCAACAGACCACGGAGACCGAGGCGGAGGAAACCGTGAGGAAGGTCAGCGGCGCGACCAGCTCACCGAACGGGTAAAGCAACGGGATCAGTAGGAACACCACGGCGCTGGCCAGGTTGACCAGGGCGATCCACCACGCGCCTTCCCCGGTGACGAGTTGAAGACCACCGAAGATGCCACTGATGACGGCGCTGATTCGCGTCGTCAGCGTGAGGACGCGAAGGTGCCGGGCAACCCGGTCGGCGTGGTGCCGGGTGCGGGCCGGTACGCGGCTCTGAAGCGCCACCTCCGGCACACATACGCGGCGAACGTTGACCACCACGGCACAAAGCCTATCGCTGCCGGATGCTTCTACCTGCGGCTTTCTCGGTTCCGCCACGGGCAAACGGATTCTCACCGGCCAGTATCCGAAGTTCTATCCACGCAGCGAAGCAGTTACTTTTGCTCAAACATTCCGATTTCGATGCCGCTGCGAAACCACTGGTTTGCCCAATCGCAAGCGTATTCCGGTGGCTCTGTCGGAGGTGAAACCGGGATGCGACGGAGGCCGCAATCGGCCCTCTAACGCTACGTGCGCATCGTCACGTGACGGAGTTGCGCACGCATGCCCGAGCGCCGTCCTGTGGTGGCAATGCGTCGGCTACCACCGTTGCTGATTCGGCACCGTCTATCACAATTATTGGTCGGGTTGTTGGTCGATCGGACCAGTACGTTGCCACGCAGCGGCCATTGCTGAACGGAGAGTTGGGTTGTTAGACGGGCGGGTCGCAATTTCAACGAGACCGCTACGTGATCACCAGGCATGGCAAGGTTATTGACGCGAATAGCAATTATTGACTAGTCAAATAGTGCAATAGGTATGTTTTTTGCCAAGCCCGCGTTATTGTGCGTGACCTTCGGCCCGTGCTTTCTGACCGCAGTCAATCGGACGCGGCGATTTCTCGTTGTCCGCGAGTTTGACACCGCGCAGTTCTTATCAATTAGGTGCATTCATCGCACACGTAGTTTAATTTGTATCCAACCGACTTGCCGAATGTCATCGGACCGAGATCTGAATAAGGAGTGGCCATGGGTCGCACGGTGAAACGCCGTCTGCAGCGATATGCGATCACAACCGTGATTGCCGTGGCGCCGATCGCCATCTTGTGTGCGTACGTCTCTAATTTGCTCGTGCCCACCGAGCCGCTGCCCAAGCCAGTGAACTATGAGTACGTCCCCACGGCGTCCATCGAGAACACGAACAACACGATCGGTGTCGCCGACTCCGACATCTGGGGCCTGACCCTGGCGGACGGCATCACCCCGGACACCGCGGCGATGGATAAGCATCTGGATGAGATGCAGGCTTTGGGCGTCAACACGGTCCGGGTGCTGGTCCCGTGGGCCGGGAACCAGCCCTGGCCACCCGGAACGTTGCCACCCGCGTGGGAGGAGACGTTCTGGGAGCGGTCTGACTACATCATCAACGCCGCAGCCGAGCGCGGCATGGGTGTGCTCGCCGTGCTGAACGGCACGCCGGCCTGGGGTGCTGATCCGGATGAGGGCGGCTGGGGTGTCGGCGCGGCGCCCGACCCGACGGCATTCGCCGCCTACGCGGCGACCGTTGCGCAGCGCTACGGGGTGAAGATCTCGGCGTACGAGATCTGGAATGAGCCGAACGCGGTTCCGTATTGGACGCCGGTCCCAGATCCCGAGACCTACACCGAGGTGCTGAAGGCCGCGTGGACGGCGATCAAGAACGCCAACGGAATCATTGGCGCGGATCCCACGGACCCGCTGGTGGTCGGTGGCGTGTTGGGCGCGGTCGTCAACTTCGGCGATATCACGATGGACCCCCGCGATTACATCGAGCAGATGTATGCCAGTGGCGCCAAGGGGTTTTTCGACGCGATCTCGTTCCACCCGTATCAGTACACGACGCCGTTCTCGGAGGGCGAGTACAGCGAACAAGAGCCATGGAAGGCAGACTCGCCGCTCGAGCAGCTGATCGCCATGCGGCAGACGATGATGATCAATGGCGATGACGCCCTGAAGATCTGGGCAACCGAATACGGGCTGCCCACCGCTGGTGTCAACGGAGTTACCGAACAGCAGCAGGCCGACTTCATCGAGGACTTCCTCGACGCATGGGATGACTTGTCCTACACCGGTCCGTCGTTCATCTACACCACGGTCGACCGCATGGACGGCACCGAGGATGGCTCGTTCGGCATCTTCACCAAGGACGCGCAGGGCAACTGGGTACCGAAGCTGGCCGCACAGGTCATCAAGGACGCTATCGCCGCCAATCAACAACAGCCCGACCTCGGTCAGGCGATCGGGCAGGCGCTGGGGCAGCTGTTTCACCAGTTGTTCACCCTGGCCCAGTCGTACGTCAACGCGATCGCCCAGGCGCTGGCGAATCTGTTCGCGGGCATCTTCAACCCGGCTTCCGCCACCGCCGCCAGCGCACTTGCGCTTCCCGCTGACACTCAGGCCGCGGTAGCCGAGGGGACTGCCGCAGCCGCGCTGTCGGTGGGCACGACGGTGGCCGAACAGGCGGCGACTGAGGACGACAACTCCGGCGTTGCCGGTGCGGTCCCCGCCGATCTGGCGGCCGCCGACGTGGTTCCAGTCGACGTGGTTCCGGCCGAAGTTGTTCCCGCCGAAGAGGTTCCAGTCATCGAGACTGAGGTCACCGAGCCCGAGGTCACCGAGGCCGGCATCACGGAGGCGGTGACCGAGGAAGCGCCTGTCGAGGAGTCCGAGGCTCCTGCCGAGGAGACGGAGACCGTCTCGGAGGAACCCGCGACCGAGGTCGGCGAATCCGAGGAGGCCACCACGCCGGCGGAGGGGGCCACGTCCACCGAGGAGGCGGCGACGCCCGCGGGCCGCAAGGAAGCCAAGGACTCCCAAGATGAAGCCAAGGACGAGCCCAAGAAGGAATCTGACAAGAAGTCGGATGAGGGCACGACGGCCGGCGGCACCACCTCAGGCGGTAAGCACGAGGCGGGCACCGTCAAGAACGGCACGTCTGTCCACGAGATCAAGGACAGGCTCGCCAAGGAGACGGTGACGACCGGTGGACCCGCCGCGGCGGCGGCCGACGCGGCCGACGCCCCGGCGGCCTAGTCGGCCGACATCCGAGCGGCGTCTCTGCCCCGCAGCGCCAGCCACAGCTCGTGGCGGTCCTGCGCGGAATCGAGGCGCCGCCCGGTGAGTCGCTCGATCGCGTCGATGCGGCGGCGCATGGTGTGCCGGTGCACGTGCAATGCACTTGCGGCGCAACCACAGTGGCCGTTGTGCTCGAGGGGAACGCCGTGAGGCCACGCAGCAGTTCGGCTCCGCGGGCGGTCGCGTCGAGCGGGTTGAGCGGGTTGAGCGCACAGCAGACGTCGTCTTCGCGCTCACGGCGGCCTACGACATCCTGATCGGCGGGCTGCTGGTTGCGATCCTGGGAGGGCTGGTCTGTGATCGCGGTGGACGACAAGGTCGCCAACGGCCCGATCTATGGCGTTTGGCCTCCGGTTTGGTCGTTTACGTCGTGGGCAGCCTGGCCAGCAAACCCAGCGATCCCGATGTGCTGGGGGGGTGGGATCGGCGCAGCCGCGGAGAAAGCGTCTCGCCGGTTCGGGTGTAGCAAACGCTGCGGGCATGCAAGAATGCCATGACATGAGACGGTCGGGGTTGCGCATAGCGGCGATCAGCTGCCTGTTGGCCTGCGGAGCGATGGTCGCGGGGCCCGGTGTCGGGGGTGCTGCTACGGCGTCCGCCGACCTGCTCGGCATCGACCTCGACATCTTCGACATCTTCTGCAACAACGACAAGAAGTGCGACGACCACAACGATCGCCGTGGCGCTCCAGGGATTGACAGCAACGTGCCCGAGGTCCGCATTAACGGGGTACTCGGTACCGAAGAACCTAAGAGTGGCCTTCCCGGTGCCGTTGGCGGTGGCGGTGGCGGCGAAGTCCCCCGCAGTGGCGGCGCGAGCAGACCGTCGAACCTGCCGCCGGTGCCGACCGCCCC
>DATFCF010000205.1:0-5612 GCA_035253445.1 Mycobacterium sp. | reverse complement strand
TTGCCGTTCAACGACCCCGGGAAGGACTGCAACAAGGTCACCTTCACCGGGCCGCAGCTGCGGGGCGGCGTCCAGGTGGTCGAGGTGCCGCAGATCGAGAGCACGCGCACGCTGGGCGTGCATCGCGTCATGCAGGCGCTGACGCCGGGCGGTCCACGCACCGGTGAGCTGTACGACTATTCGGCCGCATTCGGCGACTACCAGGTGATCGTCATCGCCAATCCGTTGGTGCTTCCCAATCAGCCCGTCGCCCCGGTCGACACCCAGCGGGCGCGCGACCTGCTCGTCAAAGCCGTGTCCGCGGTGCGCACCTGACGTTTTACCGCACGCCGCGCGGCCGGAACTGGATGCTCACCCTGGGGCCGACGGGTCTGCTGGTCTTGGGAATCGCGTGCTCCCAGGTGCGCTGGCACGATCCACCCATGACCAGCAGGTCGCCGTGGTGGTGCCGTAGCCGCAGCGATTTTCCGCCGCCGCGCGGGCGCAGCGCGAAAACCCTTGTCGCGCCGATGCTCACGATCGCGACCATGGTGTCCTCGGTGCTGCTGCGGCCGATGGTGTCGCCGTGCCAGGCCACGCTGTCGTTGCCGTCCCGGTACAGGCACAGGCCCGCGGTGACGAACGGTTCGCCGAGTTCGCCGGCGTAGGTGTCGTTGAGCCGTCGACGCATCTGTTTCAGCCGCGGATGCGGTGGGGGTTCCTCGACGAGGTTGTGGAAGCTGACCAGCCGTGGCACGTCGAGCACGCGCTCGTACATGTGCCTACGCTCGGCGCGCCACGGGATGACGTCCATCATCTCGTCGAACAACTCGTCGGCGTCGGTCAGCCAGCCGGAGCGCACCTCGACCCATGCGCCTCCACCGAGGTGACGGCGATCGGCGGCCTCGAACAGCGAGCTCTGCAGAGCCAGCTCCATGACCGCAGTCTATCGCACAGGCGTTCGAAGGGTCACAGTCTCGCGGCGCCGGGACCCTGCTCGGCGAGCACGTCGCCGGGGTTGGACAGTGCGCAGGTCTTCAGGCTCAGGCAGCCGCAGCCGATGCAGCCGGCCAGGTTGTCGCGCAGGCGCTGCAGGTGCAGGATGCGGTCGTCGAGGTCCTGGCGCCATCCGGCCGACAGTTTGGCCCAGTCCTTGCTGGTCGGGACGCGGTCGGTGGGCAGGGTTGCCAGGGCTTCGCGGATGCGCGCCAGCGGGATGCCGAGCCGTTGCGACATCCGGATGAACGCCACCCGCCGCAGCGTCTCGCGGGCGTAGCGGCGTTGGTTGCCGCTGGTGCGGCGGCTGGCGATCAGGCCTTCACGTTCGTAGAAGTGCAACGCCGAAACCGCCACACCGCTGCGGTACGACATCTCACCAGGCGTCAGCTCGTGGATCAGCTCCATGACCTAAACAATAGTTGAGGTGCTTGTTCGGGTTACGGTGCTAGGTGTGACAGACGTTGCGCTCGGCTGTGATTCCGAGGTCGGCAGGCTGCGCGCCGTCATCCTGCACCGCCCCGGCGCCGAACTGCAGCGGCTGACCCCGCGCAACAACGACGCGCTGCTGTTCGACGGGCTGCCCTGGGTGTCCAAGGCACAGCAGGAACATGATGCGTTCGCCGCGCTGCTGGAATCGCGCGGCGTCCGGGTGCTGCTGGTCGCGGATCTGCTGACCGAGGCCCTGTCGGGCAGCGGGGCCGCACGCATGCACGGTATCGCCGCAGCAGTCGATCCGCGGCGGCTGGGACTGCCGCTGGCGCAAGAGCTTTCGGCGTATCTGCGCACGCTGGAGGCCGGGCCGCTGGCGCATGTGCTGATGGCGGGCATGACGTTCAACGAGTTGCCGTTCAGTGGAAGTGAGCTGTCGCTGGTGCGGCGGATGCACCATGGCGGGGATTTCGTCATCGAACCGCTGCCGAACTTGTTGTTCACGCGCGATTCGTCGTTCTGGATCGGGCCGCGGGTGGCCATCACGTCGCTGGCCTTACCTGCGCGGGTGCGCGAGACGTCGCTGACCGACCTGATCTACGCGCACCATCCGAGGTTCCTTGGCGTGCGGCGGGCGTACGAGTCGCGGTCGGCGCCCGTCGAAGGCGGCGACGTGCTGCTGCTGGCACCGGGGGTGGTTGCGGTCGGGGTGGGGGAGCGCACGACGCCCGCAGGTGCGGATGCATTGGCGCGCAGCCTGTTCGACGACGATCTTGCGCACACCGTGTTGGCGGTTCCGATCGCGCAGGAGCGGGCCCAGATGCATCTCGACACGGTGTGCACGATGGTCGACGTGGACGCGGTCGTGATGTATCCGAATATCGTGGATTCGTTGTCGGCATTCACAATTCACCGCGACGGGAACGGCGGGGTGAAGATCGACGACGCGGTGCCGTTCGTGCAGGCCGCCGCGGCAGCGATGGGCATCGACCGCTTGCGGGTCATCGCGACGGGCCTCGATCCCGTCACCGCGGAGCGGGAGCAGTGGGACGACGGCAACAACACGTTGGCCGTCGCGCCGGGCGTCGTCGTCGCCTACGAACGCAACGTCGAAACCAATGCGCGCCTTGCCGATGCGGGCATCGAGGTGCTGCCGATCGCGGCGTCGGAGCTGGGCACAGGCCGCGGCGGCCCACGCTGCATGTCGTGCCCAGCAGCTAGGGACCCGCTGTAAGGTTTGCGCCGAAATAGAATTCCGGGTCGCTAGATTTACGCAATAGCAGCCATGGCTTCTGTTTCGCGTTGCGCCCACGCCCTTCGCACCCGGTGCAGGATGTAGACCGGGCGGTGTCCAGCGATCACGCGAATGACGATCCAGCCTCTGCGCTGCAGCTCCTCCAGACGTGCGATGTCTTTGGCGTATCGCTCTGGGTCGGCGCGATGGTGGTCGCCGTCGTATTCGACTGCCACCATGATGTCCTCCCAGCCCATGTCAAGGTAGAAGGTCGATCCGGAATCGTTTGGCACTGGAATCTGAGTGGTTGGCCGTGGGAATCCGCCGTCCATGAGCACGAGTCGCGTCCGCGTCTCTTGCGGGGACTCTGCGCCCGCATCCATCAATTCGACCGCCTCCTTCACCCGTCGTACACCGCGGGCGCCGGTGTATTGATCGGCCAGCGGTAGGACGTGCTCGGCTTCCAGCCCCGTCGCACGGGCGAGCGCGTCGAGATGCTGGACAGCGTTGAGCCGTGGAAGATGCCGGCCGAGGTCGAACGCCGTCCGCTGGATCGTTGTAACCGCCATGTTGTTGATTTCGACGACCTCATCGGAGGTGAACCGCTCGTCGCGACAGATGATGCCCGGCGGCGGATTGCAGTTCTGCCATAGCAACTCGACTGGTGCTGTCTCGTCAATCCACAACGCACCGTGTAATGCGGCTGCCGCTCTCCCGGTGATGACACCTCTGCGCTTTGACCAAAGCCATGCACCGACGGTGTTCGCATGCAGTGAGGGTTCGACGACTTTAGGTTCGTACACATCTGGATAGATCGCGCGGTATCGCGACCGAAGTTGACCGCGAGTGATGGCGCCACGAGCGATTGCTTCGCTCCCCAAGAAGACTGTTCCCATGCGGCGATCATGCTGAGGTCGACCGACAGATCACCGAGCCAGAAGGCAGGGTTGTTCACAGGCGGATTTCGCGACCCGGAATTCTATTTCGCCGGCCAAGGCGGTCAAGCCGGCCAAGCCGCCGGCCAAGGCGCATGGGCGGTTACCGCCAGGAGGGCAGCCAGATCTGCATGTTCCACGTGGCCTGCGAGATCGGTATACCCGTCAGGATCGGGTACATCCACGCGAAGTTGGTAATCACAAGCGCCACATAGCAACACACCGCGATCAGCCCGAGCGTTCGTCGCTCCGGGTTCTGATTCGGTTTATGCAGTATGTCGCCGAGGATCATCGCGAGCATCAGCACCAAAAACGGTGCCATCGTCGCGGCGTAGAAGAAGTACATCTGCCGGTCGATGTCGGCGAACCACGGCAGGAAGCCCGCGCCGTAGCCGACGAGGATCGCCCCATACCGCCAGTCCCGCTTGACGAATGCCCGCCACACGGCCCACGCCAGCACCGGCACCGCGATGAACCACATCGCCGGCGTGCCGACCAGCATCACGGCCTTCACGCACGACTGCTCTCCGCAGCCGGGCACGTTCTGGTTGTCGATCGCGTACAGCACGGGCCGCAGCGACATCGGCCACGTCCACGGCTTCGACTCCCACGGGTGATGATTGCCGTCGGCGTTCGTCAGCCCGGCGTGGAACCTGTACGCCGCGTACGTGTAGTGCCACAGCGAGCGCACCGCGTCGGGCAGCGGCAGCACGCTGTTCTCGCCGATCGACTGGCCGACCTCATGCCGGTTGATGCTCGTCTCCGACGCGAACCACGGCGCATACGACGCGAGGTAAACACCGAACGGAATCAGCACCAGGGCGTACAACGACGGCCCGACGTCGCGTCGGAAAACGCCGAGCCAGGGCCGCGGTACCCGATACTGCATGCGCGCGGCGATGTCGAACGCCACCGTCATCAGGCCGAAGAACGCCACGAAGTACAGCCCCGACCACTTTGTCGCACAAGCCAATCCGAGCAGCACGCCGGCGCCGAAGCGCCACCACCGCACACCCAACCGCGGCCCAAACGGCGTCTCGGCGATGCGGCCCTCGAGCAGTGCGATGTGCATCCGCGCGCGCACCTGGTCGCGGTCGACGATCTGGCAGCCGAACGCCGCCACCACGAACAGCGTGAGGAAGCCGTCCAGCAGCGCCGTGCGCGCCGCGACGAAGCTGACCCCATCGGCGACCAGCAGCAGCCCGGCGATGCCGCCGACCAGCGTCGACCGGCTGAGCCGCCGGCCGATCCTCGCCACCAGCAGCACGACGATGACGCCGCACACCGCCCCGGTGAATCGCCATCCCAGCCCGTTGTAGCCGAACAGCGCCTCGCCGATCGCGATCAGCTGCTTGCCGACCGGCGGGTGCACCACCAGGCCGTAACCCGGGTTGTCCTCGACCCCGTGGTTGTGCAGCAGCTGCCACGCCTGCGGCGCGTAGTGCTTCTCGTCGAAGATCGGCGTGCCCGCATCGGTCGGCGAGCCCAGGTTCAGGAAACGCGTCACAGCGGCTAGCGCCGTGATGACGGCCGTCATCGCCCAGCCCTGCAACTTGTCGACCGGCCCGAAGTCGGCGACGGGCACCAGGGGCGCGGGACTGATGACGGGGACCGCGCGCCCCTTGGCAACGAGTTCATCGGCCGGGGCGGTCACGACGACGATCGTAGGCTGTGCTGATGACGATCCCCCGGTCGCTCCGCTCTCCCCTGCCCTACGGGCGTGGCCCCAACCCGCCGGAATGACCCCCGGCAGACTACTCATCGGCGCCACGCCGCTGGGCCAGCCGGCGGACGCCTCTGCCCGGCTGGTCAGCGCCCTGGGCAGCGCTGATGTCGTGGCCGCCGAGGACACCCGGCGGATCCGCACCCTCGCACAGGCGCTCGACGTCACGCTGGTCGGCAAGGTGATCAGCTTGTTCGACCAGAACGAGGCGGCTCGGGTTCCCGCGCTGGTCGACGAGGTCAAGGGCGGCGCGACCGTCCTGCTCGTCAGCGACGCGGGAATGCCCCTCATCAGCGACCCGGGCTACCGGCTG
>DATFCF010000204.1:0-7896 GCA_035253445.1 Mycobacterium sp. | reverse complement strand
TATCGTGCGTTGGACGCGGCGTTGTCGTCGATCGACCTGCAGACGCTCACCGAGGCAGCGCGCTCACTGGGTGCCGGTTGGACGTCGGCGATCATGCGGGTGGTGGTGCCCAACATCTGGTCGGGCATCCTGTCGGCGGCGTTCATCTCGATCGCCGTCGTGCTCGGCGAGTACACCATCGCCTCGCTCAGCGGCTTCCAGACGCTGCAGGTGCAGATCGTCGCGATCGGTAAGAGCGACGGCCCGACGTCCGTTGCCGCGTCGCTGGCCGTGCTGCTGTTCGGCTTCGCGCTGCTGCTCATCCTGTCGCTTGTCACCCGCGGGCGGCGCCGAGTCGAAGGAGTGACCGCTTGACCAACGGTGTCGCTGTCGAACTCAACGAGCTGACCCGGGTCTACGGCCCTGTCAAGGCGCTCGACGGTTTCACCCTGCACATCGAGCCCGGTGAGCTGGTGGCCCTTCTTGGTCCGTCGGGCTGCGGCAAGACCACCGCGCTGCGAATCCTCGCCGGTCTCGACGAGGCCACCTCGGGCACGGTGTCCGTGGGTGGCCAGGACGTCAGCAGGGTGCCTGCCAACAAGCGCGATATGGGGATGGTGTTCCAGGCCTACAGCTTGTTTCCGCATCTGACGGTGCTCGACAACGTCGCATTCGGGCTCAAGATGCGCGGAAAAGCCAAGGGCGAACGGGCATCTCGGGCCGCCGACATGCTCGACCTCGTCGGGCTATCCGCGCACAAGCACAAGTACGCCAGCGAGTTGTCCGGCGGGCAGCAGCAGCGGGTGGCGCTGGCAAGGGCGCTGGCAATCCAGCCGCGGGTGCTGTTGCTCGATGAACCGCTGTCCGCATTGGACGCCAAGGTGCGGTCACAACTGCGCGACGAGATCCGGCGCGTGCAACTCGAGGTCGGCACGACAACGTTGTTCGTCACCCACGACCAGGAGGAGGCGCTCGCCGTCGCCGACCGCGTCGGCGTGATGAGCCAGGGCAAGCTCGAGCAGCTCGCCGCGCCTGCGGACCTGTACGCCAACCCCGCGACGCCGTTCGTCGCCGAGTTCGTCGGGCTCAACAACAAGGTGCCGGCACAGGTGACGGGCGGGCAGGCGCGGTTGCTCGGCACGACGGTGCCTGCGCTGCAGGGGTCGATCACCTCCGGCGAAGGGTTGGCGATGGTGCGGCCGGAGTCGGTCACGGTCACCGCCGACCCGGCAGGCACGTCGGCGATCAGCTCCGTGGCGTTCCTCGGGCCGATCTCGCGGGTGTACGCCACGCTGGCCGACGGTTCGGTGATCAGCGCTCAGATGGCCAGTTCGGCGGCCAGGGCCTTCTCGCCGGGTGACCCGGTGACGGTGGGAGTGGAACCGAGCGGGGTGCTCGTGGTGTCCCGCTGACTCTGCGTCTACGGCGAGAAACTGCGAGTGACGCGCGCCGTATGCGCAGAGTCAACGCCATTTTGGGGCGGTATGACGCTCAGACGTCCTTGACCGGTTCGATGCCCAGGTCCCGGTAGGTGACCAGCGCGACGAACGGCACGTTGCGCTGCGCGAAGCGCTTGGCGGCCACATCGCCGCGGTCGACCATCGGGATCACGCCGGTGACCACCGCGCCGACGGCGGTCACGCGGTCGAACGCGATCTCTGTGGAGCCGCCGGTGCTGATGACGTCGTCGACCAGCAGCACCCGCGTGCCGGGCTCCAGCCGGGTGCCTTCGATCCACTGCTCGCGTCCGCGCTGCTTCTGTTCCTTGCGAACCGAGAACCAGGCCTTGCCGGTGACCATCGCGACGCCGTGCGCCAGCGGGTCGGCGCCCATGGTGAGGCCACCTACGGCATCGAACTCGATTCCGTGACGCGCGGCCAGATCGGCGACGGCACGGCTGACGATCGCCAGCCGCTCACCGGTGTCGACGGCGAACTTGCCGTCGATGTAGTCGTGGCTCAGCTGCCCGCTGGCCAACTTGAACGGCTCCTCGCGACGCTCGTAGCCGCGCGTGCGGACGAGGTCGAAGGCCGCTTGCCAGGTGTCCGGGCGCTCAGAGGCTGATGTCGCAGCAGGCATACCCGGATGGTATTTCAGCCCTGCCGGGCCTGGCGCACCAGCTGCACCGTGGCTGAACGCAATTCGTCGATCGAGTCGATCGGTGCGGCATAGCCGACCCGGGTGTACGCCATGCCGCGGTCGGTGACGACCCGCAGATCCAGGCCGTAGCGGTCCGCGCCGGTGCAGGTGGCCGCGGTCGTGTCGGGGTAGCCGCCCAGAGTCTTCGCCATCTCGACGAGCGCGCCGGCATGGTCGGCGTTGAGGTGAGCGATCGCC
This sequence comes from Mycobacterium sp., assembly GCA_035253445.1. Classification (GTDB taxonomy): domain Bacteria; phylum Actinomycetota; class Actinomycetes; order Mycobacteriales; family Mycobacteriaceae; genus Mycobacterium. Next base: position 5,580 of record DATFCF010000204.1, on the reverse strand, counting down.
CCAGCCGCATTCGGCTGTACCGGGTCGGCTTCGGCGGCTGCGTACGCGTCACCGGTCGCCGAATCCATCCGTCCGTACCCGCCGACCCAGCGCACCCGCTGCACCCGCAACACCCAGAGGGAGAAGTCGGTGTAGTCGATGTAGTACTTCGCTGCGGCGACGGCGGCCAGGTGCGCGTCACGCGCGGCGACTCGTTCGTCGCCGGCGGGTTGCTCGACGACGCCCGCCAGGGTGACGCGACCGCTTGCGAGCGGGTCGGTGCTTGATGTCGCGGCCGCTGCCGCTCCGGAATCCGTGTTCGGCGCGACGATCGCGATACTCGCCCGGGGGTCGGCTGCCAGATTGCGGCCGTGCTCGGCCAGGTTCGACACGCACAGCACCGGTGCGCCGCCGAGCAAACCGTAGGTGACGAACGAGGCCCATGGATCGCCGTCGGCGGTCAGCGTCGCAAGTGTGCCGGTATTCGTCGACGCGGCGATTGTGCGTGCTTCTTCAGCGGCCGACGGGCGAACTGAATTCGCCACTTTTGCCAGTGGGGGAGGGACCGACGGGGCATCGCCCGGGTCACCGTGATCGCGGGTTGCCACGTCGGCACCATACCGAAGTCTGCCGAGGTTGCCAGGACCGACAGGAAACTGACGCGTACGTCGAACTGCTACAAAATGGCAGCAAAATTTTTTCGCAACTATTCGGCGCGAATATGCGAGAATCGCACCCATAATTCTGTTTCGCGAGCAACCGTTTGAAACCGGAAGGGTACCGATTGTGGCGGCGTCGGCATTGCGACTTATCGCGTGTGCCGGTGCGCTTGCAATGGGTCTGTTGCTAGGCGGCGCGGGCACCGGGCTGGCAATGGCCGATACCGGTGATTCGGCTGGCGGCACAGAGGGTGGTGCAACGGCATCGGGCGCCGCCGAGACCAATTCCGACGGCTCGCCCGGCAGCGAATCCAAGCCGGACAACGACCCGCCGACCAGTACCTTCGGTTCCGGTCGTGAGGACGAAGAACGCAAACCGGCCGAAGAACAACAAGAAGAAAAGAAACCCGCGCCGGGTATTGGCCACTGGCCGCGATTCAAGCATTCGATTTCGATACCGGTGCTTCGGGTGCCGACGCCCGAGGAGGTCGCCGCGACCGGCTGGCCGGATCCGTCGGTATTCTTCGGAACCGTCGAGGTGCCGGTGCCGACGATCGACGGCTTCTTCAGCGCTCTTACTCAGCCGGAACCCACGCCGACACCGGGTCCGGCATTCAGGGGACAAGAGGAAGCGCCCGTCATCGACGTCGGTGGTGGCGGCGGTGGGGGTCAGGCGATGGCGTCCGACAACGGTGGGCCGCCGGTGCTCGAACTCCCGCTGGTGGCGGTGCCGGCGGTCCCGATCCCAGGCTTCCGCGTACCGGCGATGCCGCTCGGCACGTCCGCCGCCGGGGGTTCGCCGCAAGCCGTAGGCACGTCGACCGCGGCTGCGGGCGCCAAGGCCCCGGTGATCCGCGGATCGCTGTCGTCGGGAGCGGAACGGCCGTCGACCTCGATGTCACCGATGAGTGGGCAGGCCGCCCCGGCAGGTTATCCCCGGTTCCTGCGCAGCCCGACGGTCGGTGAGCTGGCCGCAGTGGCGCTGCCCGGCGTCGGTGGGTTGCTGTTCCTCACCTTCAGCGGGGGCGTCATCGGCTACCGGCAGGCCAACAGCAGCCGGTACCTGCGCACGGCCGGTGCCGAGCGCTTCCTCGAGTAATCGGCGACCTCAGCCGCCGAGCGCGGCGATGAGGTCCTTGATCTTGCTGGCCTCGTCCTCGGTGACCGGCTCTTCGGCTTCGACGGCTTCGATCAGATCCTTGCGCAGGCCCACACCGTTGGCGGCTTCCTTCGTCGACAGCTTGGCGCGGCCCCGCGCGATGTAGAGCCGCTGACCCAGCGTGGCCGCCGGTCCGTTGGCCGCGGTCTCCATCAGATCGTCGTAGCGGTGCCGGACACCGCTGAGCGCGACGATGACCGACGGGGTGACCCTGCTGCGGCCCGCGGCGTCCGACAGCGAGCCCTGCAGCTTGCGGAGCCCGGCGAGGATGACGCCGGCCCGGTCGCCGAACGCGGGGTCATGCGGGTCGGGAAGCGCATCGATCGCGGCGGCATACATGTGCATCGCCGCATCGGCCAGGCCAACGATTACTGGAGCTTCACCATCATTCGGCGCCGAATCAGCCACAGCCACTCGATTCTTCTTCGTAGAAACGTTGCCAGTGATGGCGAGAGCGCGCACCGGCGACGCTGATCTTGGACGTCGAAACGGTAACGCGTCTGGACCACGGTTTCAACCGTTGGTTTGCGCGCTGGGTTGCGGCGAAATTGCCCCGATTCAATCTCGCCCGACATGGGTAGGTTTGAAGGCTGTATGGACCAAACCAGCGGTCTCCCAGGTACCCCGGAATCCGCCGATTACGATCCGGCGGAAGGCAGCCACGTCGAAGACGGCGTGGTCGAACATCCCACAGCGGAAGACTTCGGGCACGCGCGAGCGCTGCCGGAGGACCGCACGTGGTTCAAGCACGCGGTCTTCTACGAGGTGCTTGTGCGCGCGTTCTTCGACTCCAACTCGGACGGCGCAGGCGATCTGCGCGGCCTGACCGAACAGCTCGACTACCTGAAGTGGCTTGGCGTCGACTGCCTTTGGCTGCCGCCGTTCTACGACTCTCCGCTGCGTGACGGTGGCTACGACATCCGCGACTTCTATCGGGTGCTGCCTGAGTTCGGCACCGTCGACGACTTCGTCGACCTGCTCGACGCCGCGCACCGGCGTGGGATCCGCGTCATCACCGACCTCGTCATGAACCACACGTCCGACTCCCACGAGTGGTTCCAGGAGTCCCGGCGCAACCCCGACGGGCCCTACGGCGACTACTACGTCTGGAGCGACACCAGCCAGAAATACAACGACGCGCGGATCATCTTCGTCGACACCGAGGAGTCGAACTGGACGTTCGACCCGGTACGCAAGCAGTTCTACTGGCACCGGTTCTTCTCGCATCAGCCCGACCTGAACTACGACAACCCGGCCGTGCAGAACGCGATGATCGATGTGCTGCGGTTCTGGCTCGACCTCGGCATCGACGGTTTCCGGCTCGACGCCGTGCCGTACCTCTTCGAGTCCGAGGGCACCAACTGCGAGAACCTGCCGGAGACGCACGCGTTCCTGCGGCACTGCCGCAAGGTGATCGACGACGAGTTCCCCGGCCGGGTGCTGCTGGCCGAGGCGAACCAGTGGCCCGCCGACGTGGTGGAGTACTTCGGCGATCCCCACGCCGGCGGCGACGAATGCCATATGGCGTTTCATTTCCCGCTGATGCCGCGCATCTTCATGGCGGTCCGGCGCGAGTCGCGGTTTCCGATCTCGGAGATTCTGGCGCAGACACCGGAGATCCCCGACATGGCGCAGTGGGGCATCTTCCTGCGCAACCACGACGAGCTGACGCTCGAGATGGTCACCGACGAAGAGCGCGACTACATGTACGCCGAATACGCCAAGGACCCGCGGATGAAGGCGAACGTCGGCATCCGCAGGCGGCTGGCGCCACTGCTCGAGAACGACCGCAACCAGATCGAGTTGTTCACCGCGCTGCTGTTGTCGCTGCCGGGCTCACCGGTGCTGTACTACGGCGACGAGATCGGCATGGGCGACATCATCTGGCTCGGCGATCGCGACGGCGTGCGCACGCCGATGCAGTGGACGCCCGACCGCAACGCCGGTTTCTCCACCGCCAATCCCGGGCGGCTGTACCTGCCGCCGAATCAGGACCCGATCTACGGCTACCAGTCGGTGAACGTCGAGGCACAACGGGACAGCAACACGTCGCTGCTCAACTGGACGCGCACCATGCTGGCGGTCCGGCGCCGCCACGACGCGTTCGCGGTCGGCTCGTTCCGTGAGCTCGGCGGGTCCAACCCGTCGGTGCTCGCGTATGTGCGCGAAGCCGACGGCGATGTCGTGATGTGTGTGAACAACCTGTCGCGATTTCCGCAGCCCATCGAATTGAATTTGCAGCACTACAACGGGTACACCCCGGTCGAGATGACCGGGTACGTTGAGTTCCCCCCAGTCGGCCAGTTGCCTTACCTGCTGACCCTGCCCGGTCACGGCTTCTATTGGTTTCAGCTACGGGCGCCCAGCCCAGAGTCTGGAGAGCAGCCATGAACCTGCCGTTTGACGAATGGTTACCGCAACAGCGTTGGTATGCCGGCCGCAGCCGTGAGCTGTCGTCGGCGGAACCCGGTGTCGTCGTTTCACTGCGAGACGACCTCGACCTGATCTTGCTGGACGTGTCCTACACCGACGGTTCGACCGAGGTTTACCAGGTGATCGTGCGCTGGGACTTCGGAGCCGCGGATGCGGAGACATCCAGCGGTAGCCCGATTTCCGAGTACCTCACCGTGGCCACCATCGGCGCCGACGGCGACCGCACCGCATACGACGCGCTCTACAACCCGGCGGACGCGGAATACCTGCTGTCCCTGATCGATTCGTCCGCGACGGTGGGCTCCCCGCAGATGGCCGTGCGCTTCACCAAGGAGCCCGGTGTCACGCTGCCGGTGGATGCCGCGCCACGCGTCACGAGCGCCGAACAGAGCAACACCAGCGTGGTCTTCGAAGAGGACGCGGTCTTCAAGTTCTTCCGGCGGATCACGCCAGGGATCAACCCGGATATCGAACTCAACCGGGTGCTGGCGCGCGCAGGCAACCCACACGTCGCACGGCTGCTGGGTTCCGTCGAAACCACGGTGGACGGGCAGCCCTGCGCGCTCGGGATGGTCACCGAGTTCGCCGCCAATTCCGCAGAGGGCTGGGACATGGCCATGGCCAGCACCCGCGACCTTTTCGCCGAAGGCGACCTCTACGCCGACGAGGTGGGTGGCGACTTCGCCGGCGAGTCCTACCGGCTCGGCGAGGCGGTCGCCTCGGTACATGCGGCCCTCGCGGAGAACCTGGGCACGACCACGACCCTGTTCCCGAGCGACGCCGTGCTGGAGCGGCTGTTGTCGGCGGCGACGGCGGTACCCGGACTGCAGCAGTACCTTCCGCTGATCGAGGAGCGCTTCCGCAAGCTCACCGAGGAGACGATCACGGTTCAGCGGATCCACGGGGACCTGCATCTCGGTCAGGTGTTGCGTACGCCGGAGAGCTGGCTGCTGATCGACTTCGAGGGCGAGCCCGGCCAGCCACTCGACGAACGGCGACGGCCGGATTCGCCCTTGCGCGATGTCGCAGGAGTGCTGCGGTCGTTCGAGTACGCCGCCTACCAACGACTCATGGACCAGGCCTCAGACTCCGGGGCCGACGACCGTGATCGGCAACTCGCCGCGCGGGCGCGCGAATGGGTGGACCGCAACAGCGCCTCGTTCTGCGAAGGCTATGCCGCGATCGCCGGTGCCGACCCGCGCGACTCCGGGCATCTGCTCGCGGCTTACGAGCTGGACAAGGCGGTGTACGAGGCCGCCTACGAGGCCAGGCACCGGCCCGGCTGGCTTCCCATCCCGCTCAAATCCATCGCCCGGATCGTCGGCTGATCGGGCCTAGCTCAACTCCGCG
>DATFCF010000203.1:0-8621 GCA_035253445.1 Mycobacterium sp. | reverse complement strand
GGAAGGGGTAGCCGAGCAGTATCGCCGCGGTCCAAATGGTCTTGTCGATCATCGTGATACCGGTAATCGGCTGCAACGGCACCAAAGGCGGGCAGGTCAGTGCACCGCAAGCAGCATTCACCGGGATCTCGGCCGCCGCCCACATGGCCAGCTGATGACCCGCGGGTCCGGACAACGCCGGGTACGGCACGAGTATGTCAACTATCGACTCGTAGTGCCCCGGGTCTGCGGGGTCCGATCCCCAGATATTCGTCGAACTTCCGACAAACCAATTTCCCGTGAAGAACAACGACCGCGCCAACTTGTCGAAGGCCATGACCTCGTTGTAGGGAACGTTAGCGATGGCGTAAATCAGATTTATCGGAATGTTGGCAAGAGAGGCGGCGTCGGCGGTCAGTCGTACCTCTGTGTCGACGACGCGGATCTCGGGTGCTTGCGTGGCAGGGGTGACTGTGACGACGCCGGCGCCCACGAGCGCCGCCACAGCGGACGTGGCGGAGAGTCGCAGTGCTTGCCCATGTGCATGGCCCACAGCAGGGTGTCGCGCAGGAAGCCGATCATGCGCACGTCTTGGAGTTGCGGCAACCGACGGACGGTGACGTCCTTCTACGCGTGGCACTTGGCGCCTATGAGAACCGCCTCCGCGACGGTGCTTACCTTGACGTCTGCTTCCTCCAGCAGCCTGCATGTCGGCCCCCGTTCCGCGTGACTGGGACGAAACTTCATCCGCGAACCTACCGAAGGAGCACGGCGGTGTGGCTAAATTACTGAAGAAATTGACGGAAGTCCGAGTTCTATCGCGCTAGCAACGCTTCAATAGACCAATAACTGTTGGTAACACAGATAATTGGAGTCTTTCAGCAACGCTTTCATACTTGCGCCTGCAAGTTCGATAGAACGCCGTTGTGCAAATCTAGCAACGTCACTGGCAACCCTTGACCGGCGAATGTCAGAGGTCCAGCCACGCACGGTTGCCGTACGCGTCGAGGTGGGTCACCTGATCGACCGGTCTGCGGGTAGTCGGCCCGTAGCGCCCACGCGGCCAACCGAGTGGCACGATGCAGCAAGGAGTAACGGACAGAGGCAGATTGAGAATTCTGCGCGCAGAAGTCAGGCTCCACAGCGGCAGGGTGATGAGGGAGGCACCCAGCCCCATGGCGCGGGCGGCGAGCAACAAGTTCTGCACGCTGGGATAGATCGATCCCCAATAGCCCGAAAGTGCCGCATGGGGCATTAGTGCGAACGGCACGCGTCCCTCACGGGCGCCGAGTCGCAGGCAGGCCACCACGAGAACCGGAACCTCAATCAGGTGGTCGACCTGCCACTGCACAGCACGCGCGATCTTTGCCATTGACTCGTCGCGGGCAGCGACGCGCCGGAACACCCCGCCGTAATAGACCTTCCAAGCCTGGCGGTAGCGCCTGGCGAGCTTCTCCTTCACGCGACGGTCCTTCACAATGATGAACTCCCAATTCTGTCCGTTCGCACCGGTCGGTGCGCGCAGCGCCAGCTCGATGCACTTGCGCACCACGACATCATCGACTGGATCGGGAAGCACTCGTCGCAATGCTCGCTGAGTCGTCATCGCTTCGAGCAGTGGCATGTCGAGGCCGGCAAGGGCGTCGGCCGTGGTTGGCACAACCCCGGACGCACCCGCGGTGGGAGAGACGGAGTTCGGGGTGTCAGTCATGCGACTCTCCTATGTCAAGCCATCGCCGGAGGAATGGCTGGCGATCCACATGGTGGTGAAGCGCTGAACTTCAGAGATCCCATCGGCGAACTGGCCCGCGATGTACCTCTCGATCTTGTCGCCGATCAACGGAACCTTGAACTCCACCGTCGCAGTGAATTTCAGCTGCGAACCGTTCCCCAAGGGGGCAAGCAATGCGGCACCATGGCCCGATCCCGGCGCGCCGGCCGCATCGACGCTGATCTCCCCACTCACCCGGCGGCCGCCGATCGGTCTCCACATCTCGTTTCTCAGGATGTTGAGATCACCTCGATAAAGCTTGGCGACTACTGAGGGCAGCGCGTCGTGGCGCAGGTCCTGTGTGGTGGATACGGTGACGGTGCCGTCGGAGTCGACGACGAACGAGTCCAGCGTGACGCCACCGCCGAAGGCCGCGAGGCGGGCCAGCCAATAATTCTCATCGCTGAACGTCGAGTGGACTTGGTCGACGCTCGCGGGCGATTCGAACGATACGCCGAATGAACACGGCATAACCGGAAGTGTCCTTCCCTGTATTGCCTATCCCTTTGTGAACAACCGATCCGCGAGCGCACCCGCGAAGGACCGCGCCTGCTTCAGTTGCTCGGGCTGGATGTTGGTCGTCGGAATGCGCACACCCAAGTACCTGTCGCGGTATTCACCCGACCCCAGGTAGCTGCTCAGCGAAAGCAGCGAGCGAATCTGCCCGCCCGGATAGGTGAAGTGAATTCCGCCAACGTACTGACCGCCCTGCTTTTCCCCCAGCTTCCTAACGGTGTTCAAGTTCTCGCGCCAGTAACGACGACACACGACGAAAACCGTAAATGTCTTCCCGGAAAGAAGTTTTCGCGCTTCGTCAGACTTCAGGAAAGAGCGTATCGGCATGTTGGTGGTCCGCCACCAGGTCGGCGATCCGATGCAGACGAGGTCGTAGTCACCGTTGCGTACCTCGTCCGGTGTTCGGATCTCCCCGCTGGCGTGGCGCATCTGGGCTCCAAGCACGCTCAGCATATCGGGCCAGACACGTCGCATCGGGAAGCGCGAGAACCGCTCGGCGAAGCGTCGATCCGTGAATTCGATCCCGGCTCTGTGTACCTCGCACCCTCGCTCACGGAACGCCTCTCCCGCGCTGTCGAGGACCTTCAGTGATTGCCCTGTGTACGTGTAGTAGAGCAATAGGACCCGCGGCGACTGCCGCTCGCCGCCTTCGTCGCCGGCCACGTCCGTCACTCCAACCTCGTGATCTAGCTTCATGACACCCACCTCCATTTGGGCAGTGACACAGTGTTTTTCGCGCCAACCAACTGTCGCGTCCAAATCGTCGTCAATGAACTTCACACGCCGGTTTTGCATCGCGTGGCGGCCCTCGCGCACTAATCTCGGTTGGATGACCGACAAAGTCTCCGTCGATCTCAGCGGTGCCGCGCAGACCATGCTGACCACGCTGTATCTCAAGGCGCTGGACGCCGATTTCGACCGTCCCGTGCTGGGCGACCGGTACGCGAGGGACGCGATCGACCGACTCGACTACGACTGGCGCGAGATCGGGATAAGTGGCAGGTGGGCGCCTCTGGTCACGGTGCGCTCCGCACAGTACGACATCTGGTCGTCCCAATTCCTTGCGGTTCACCGGCATTCCACCGTCGTGCATCTGGGGTGCGGTTTGGACAGCCGGGTATTCCGCCTGGACCCCGGTCCGGGCGTGGAGTGGTACGACGTCGATTATCCGGCAGTCATCGCATTGCGCAGAAGGATCTATCCGGCGCGCCCGCGGTACCACCTCGTTGCCGCTTCCGCGACGGATCCGTCCTGGCTCAGCCAGATTTCCTCGGACCGCCCGGTGCTGCTGCTCGCGGAAGGGATCAGTATGTATCTGATGGAGCATCAGGGTGTCGCGCTGATGCGACGCATCGTCGACCACTTCCCGTCCGGGGAACTGCAAATCGATTTCTACAATTGGTTCGGTATCAGGACACAGAAGGCCCACACGTTGGTACGGCGGTCCGGTTCGACACTGCACTGGGCGGTCAATTGCCCGCAGGACATCCTGAGCCGTATCCCCGGGGTCCGATTGCTGATAGCCGTTTCGTTCTTCGACGCGAGCACGTTCAACCGGGCATCGGCCGCGTTCCGGTTCGCCAGGCACCTGGTTCGCGCGGTGCCACCCGTGTACAAGACGCTGCAATACCACCGCTATGCGTTTGGATCCGTTGAACCACAGCATGAGTCAGGCCGTTCTTGATCGCTGATGTTCGAGCGCGGCAGCACGGAGAATCGCAAGCACCAGGTCAACCGAGCGTTGCGGCTCGGGCGCGTAGGTGTGGTGCTCAACAGACAACTGCTCACCGAATATTCCGACCGAATACATATCGACGATTGTCGATGCCCGATAGATGTCCGTGCACCAGTCATCCACGTGCAGATCAGGAGGTATGCGCAGTGCTGGGGATCGGCCAAAGTTGGTTGACGAAACGACATCCGGCAACCCTCGTTGTCCCTCGTCGTACTGCGCTTTGAAATGAAGCATCGACTGCTGCACTACACCGTCGGCCATATCTGCCCGCAGATTGTCCGCAATGTCACGCGCAAGGTCGACCAGGTTCGTATTCGCCTTGACCGTCGCGAGATAAGTTGCCATTCCTAACGGGTTGGTGGCAGCCATTGCGGACACCGGTGGTTGGAGAAGCATTCGCAGATCGACCACATAGACGTAGGGAATCGGTATCCCAGGGGTTTCGCGGAGTCGCCACTCGGCCAGCAAGATAGCCGCCGATACCAGGGGGTTGAGGAACAGCCGATGCGCACGACCGAATTCCATCAGGGCAGTCGTTTCGTGCTTGGTCAACCGCCCCCTGGCGGTGGGAGCCGCCACGGGTGTTGCCGGATTGGCGATCCGTTCTGCTGATCGCGGAGGCGGTAGTTCATAGGCAAACATGGCCGGCAGGAACCGCTCGAGCCCCGACCGCGCAATTTTGCGTATGCCTCGGTGCTCCAGCACGGCCTCCAGTGATTCGGGCGCGGGTTGCGCGGTCACCGGGCCGGCGCTACCGCTACACACCACATCCGTATACCGGGAGAACAGCTCGAAGAGCAGTCCGGCTCCGTGGTGACCGTCGGCGAGGCTGTGGTGGACATACAGGGTCAGCTCGGTCTGTCCATCGATGCGCCGCACCATCAGATTGACCAGTGACACGCTCGCATCAAGTTTGAATCCGGCGGACTCCGACAATGAACGGTCGTCGTTCTCGACCATCCATATTCCGGGGTGCAGAAGGTCATCAGTCACGATCTGGTGCCGGCCGTCGGATCTCTTTTCGAGGTGCCCGGCAAGCACCGGGTGGGACTCCAACAGTGCGTCGAAGGCATCCGACATTGCGTCGGTATCGAACTGACCACTCATCTGTAATGTGATGGCCCCGAAGGTCATACTCTGCGCGTACCACTCCTCGCTTGGCGCAAGTTTTCGTATTACCGACGTTGGAAACACCTTGTGACCCCCTCCCTGGTCATTCGCGCATGCTGGCCCTTCGATATCCGATCGCCATCGGTATCGCGCATGCGGCGATGATGCCTGCCGACCACAGCAGCATCTCGACCGTCGGTGCCAGCACCGGTCCACCGAGCGACACTCCACGCATCGCCTCAATGGCGCAGCTCACCGGTTGATGTTCTACGACCGGCTGAATCCACCGCGGGAACTGGTCGAGCGGGACGAAGCCGGTGCTGAAGAACATCAGTACTGCCCAAATGCCCTCGGTGAACTCCACCATGACGGTGTTCGCCGCGTACAACGCGAGCGTGATCACACCCACCGAGAACGCCACCCCCAACACAGCCGGAATGAAAAGCCACGCCACAGATCCCAGGACTCCCTGCCGGAAGTCCAATCCGAGCACGAGCGCGACGCACAGGATGACCGCGGTAGTCACCACAATCCGGACCGCATCGGCCGCCAGTCTCGATAGCACGCCCGATGCCCGGTGTACGGGCACCACCCACAGTCGGGACAGCAGGCCGTCCGTGCGCTCACGCATGAGACTGATCCCTGTCACCATCGCTCCGGTCATGGCCCCGACCATCGCCGCCAGCGGCGCGATGCCATACAGGGCGCTGTGCCCAGTGACTTGCGAAATGCCATCCCCCAGCACGATGTTCAGTGTCACCAGCAGCGCAAGAGGCATGATGAGCGACTCGATTACGGTCGCCGGATCGCGGCTCCACCGACGAAGTATTCGGTTGGTGAGCACCCCGGTGTGCGGAGCAAGGAATCGGGGTGAGTTCTCCCAATGCCATCGCACGCGATGCCGACCCGAAGTGCCGGAGTGAAGCCATGATTCAGGCCACACATCGGCAAACCCGTTGCGGGCCACGTGCTTTTCGTCCTGCGAAGCAACAGACATCATCGCCGCCTCGCGGAAACGAGCCGGTGCAGCGAAATCAGGATCACCATCAAGCCGACCACCCAACCCAGCGCCGGGACGATCACGGACCACGTCACCTCGCCGGCCGCCGGCGTACTGTCCCCTGCCAACGGTCGTAACGCATAGACGAACTGGGATACCGGTTGATTCCTGACGAAGGGCTGTATCCATTCCGGGAACCGCTCGACCGGTTGTATGCCTACGGACAACAGGCCGAAGATCACCTGCGGCACAAGCAACAACGGCGCGGTGGCCTCCGGATTCTCATTCGCGGCGCCGATCAGGTCGCCCAGGAACGACAGCGCGGCGCCGATCAGCAACACCAAGAGACAGAAGTACACGGTGTACGCGACGCCGCCGTAGAACCGGAACCCGATGACGTGGCCGCACACCAGAGATACCGCCAGGGCGACGACACAGCGGTACATGCTGACCGACATTCGGGAGGCCAGCGGTGTCAACGAGGCAATCGGCATCGCTTTGAACCGCCGGTTGATGCCCTGCACCGAGTCGGTCGCCGATCGGAATGCCGCAGATACCGCGGCGAACGAGACCGCTTGTAGCACGATCAGCGGTGTCAGGTACTGCGCATAGCTACTCATGCCCTGCGCGAAGGCGCCCATGATGTTCTTGAGCGGGATGTAAAAGCCGACCGTGAACATTATCGAATTGGTGAACTGGGTGTACAGCTCCCCGTTTCGCAGCGTGGGCCTGACCATACGAACCGACAGCACCCACCACTGCGCAGCGGTGGATGTAGTCGGCCGGTCAGCCCGCGGGACACTTGAAGTATCGATCACGACAGCACTTCCGCTTCAACGCGGGGCCCTCGATTGCCTGCATGCGTCCGGTGGCGACCACCTGCAGGTCCGCCATTGCCTTTGTCAACATGATGATCTTTGTCAACATGATGACCCGGACGCGTCGCGGACCACAGCATTTCCGCGTCAGCGCGGGGTTCTTTACCGTCAGCACGCGCCCGGTGGCGACCACCCGCGGCTCGGCCATTGCCTCCCGCAAGTTGTCCCGGGTGCGTCGCGGGCGTGCCGCCGGTGTTCTCGCTTGTCAATGCGAAAAACACTTCGTCGAGCGAGGGTCGGCGCAGAGCGATGTCGAGTAACTCGATGTTCGCCGCTTTCAACTGATACAGGGCCTGCACCAGGGTGTTCGGCCCGTCGGGAGCAGGCATCGCGATGCGATCGGAAGCCGGCGTCAGCGCCGCCCGGTTCATCTCTGGTAGCAGAGAACCGAGCGCCGCGGTCGCCGCAGGCAGGTCCTTCAGGTGGCGCGGGACGATTTCGCAGTAGGTCGCTCCCGTGCGCTCTTTGAGTTCGTCCGCCGTTCCCTCCGCGATGATCTTGCCGTGATCGATCACGATGATGCGGTCACTGAGCGCGTCGGCTTCCTCGAGGTACTGAGTCGTCAACAGCGTCGCGATGCCGGCCGCCTTGAATTCGGCCACCAGGTCCCAGATGCTCTGCCGGCTACGGGGATCCAGTCCGGTCGTAGGTTCATCCAGAAACACCACTTCCGGACGGACCACCAATCCGCACGCGATGTCGATCCGCCGTCGCATCCCGCCCGAATACGTGGCGATCCGGCGGTCTGCCGCGTCATCCAAGTCGAAGTGGTCGAGCAGGTCCTTCGCCCGCGAGCGGGCCTCTGACTTGTCAAGCCCTTGTAGACGGCCGAACATCACCAGGTTCTCCCGGCCCGTCAGCATGTCGTCGAGGGCCACCTGCTGCCCGGTGAGCATGATCGACCGGCGCACTCCGGCCGGATCGGCCACGACGTCATGGCCGGCGACCTCCGCATAACCGCGATCCGGCCGCGCGAGTGTCGACAGGATGTCCACCGTCGTCGTCTTGCCGGCTCCGTTGGGTCCCAGCAAGCCCAGCACCTCGCCCCGCCCCACCTCGAAGCTGATGTCGCGCAGAGCGGAAACGGCACCGAAGGTCTTTCGAATCCCGTTGACGACTACCGCCTTACCGGTGCTAGGCATTGATTTCGCCTACGTCGGTGTCAGTCGAAGACAAGTCGACCAGAGCCAGATCCTCACTTGCCGAATCGATTTCGTCTTCAGCGAGCGCCTCCCGGATCAGTTCGATCAGTGCAATCGAGAAGTTTTCGGCAACGGATTGTGCTGTGGCCGCCGCGACCCGTCGGGTGTCGTACCACCAGTCCAGATGCAGCGCACCGGCCGAGCGATAGACACGCAGTTCGATCGCATGACCTAAGCCTGGGATCGCCTCTCTTACCGGCATCGCCGTGTCGTGGTCGAACTGGACGGGAGCCTCCGCGGAAGAAACGGACGGCAGCTCGGGAATCGTGCCGACGTACGAAAAGAAGATGTCCGCCGGGCGGGTGGCGCCGAGTAACCGTGCGGTCGGGGCGTACATATACCGCAACAACCCGTAACCGATTCCGTAGTGCGGAACGGCCTTCAGGGTGTCGTGCACGTCGTCCAAGAGTTGCCTGGCGCTGGCGTCCTC
>DATFCF010000202.1:0-5606 GCA_035253445.1 Mycobacterium sp. | reverse complement strand
CAGGATGCCGGCGAGAAAGAACAGGGACACGTAGCCCACGTTGGTCCAGACCACCACGGCAGACACGACAGGCAGCGCCAACCCCGGATCGGTGAGCCACTCGATGTCGTGACCGAGCACCGTGCTGAACGCGCCGTCGGTCGGCGCCAGGATCCAGCGCCACAGCACCGCGATCGCCAGCGGCGCGCAGATCCACGGCAGCACATACAGCGTGCGAAAGAACCCGGTACCCGGAAGGCCGCGGGACAGCATGACCGCCGCGAACAGGCCGAGCACAGTTTGCGCGGGTACCACCATCGCGATGAACAACAGCGTCACCACCAGCGACATGCCGAACGATCGGTCGGTCAGCACAGATTGCCAATTGGCCAGTCCGACATACCGAATCGGCCCCAACAGGTCCCAGCGGTGCAGGCTCAGCCACAGCACGACCAGCATCGGCAACAGCATGAACGTGACGGCGCCGAACAGGCTGGGAGCGAGCAGCACATACCCCAGCGCCGTCGACCGCACACGCCCGTGTTGATCCCCGGGTCGCTTCGCTCCTGCCCGCCGGAAAGCCACCGAGTCATTAAAGCGGGCCGAGGAGCAGGCCACTACGGTAGGAGACGTGACAGCGCCCCGACGAGTCGATGCCGACTTCCTCGGACTGCCGCGACATGAGCTTGCCGACGCAGCGTTGTCGGCGGCCGTCGCCGCCGGTGCGAGCTACGCCGACCTGCGTATTCACGCCATCACGACGGAGATCGTGCAACTGCGCGACGGTGAACTGGAAACGTCGGTCATCAACCGTGAGATCGGGCTGGCGGTCAGAGTGATCGTCGACGGCACGTGGGGGTTTGCCTCGCACGCTGAACTCAGCCCGGTCGTGGCGGCCGATACGGCGCTACGGGCCGTGCGGGTGGCCACGACGCTGGCCCCGCTGAACGCCGAGCGCATCGAGCTGGCCTCCGAACCGGTCTACACCGACGTCAGCTGGGTGTCGGACTACCGGATCGACCCGTTCGACGTCGGGGCGGCGGACAAGATCGGCGTGCTGGGGGAGTACTCCGAGCGGCTGTTGGCCGCCGACGGCGTCGACCACGTGTCGGCGGGGCTGAACGCGGCGAAGGAGCAGACGTTCTACGCCGACACGTTCGGCTCGTCGATCACCCAGCAGCGAGTGCGGGTGTTGCCGACGCTGGAGGCGGTGGCTGTCGACGCCACGGCCGGGACGTTCGAGACCATGCGCACGTTGGCGCCGCCGACCGCGCAAGGGTGGGAAGGGGTCGCCGGCGACGATGTGTGGAACTGGTCCGACGAACTGGCCCAGCTGCCCTCGCTGCTCGCCGAGAAGGCCAAGGCGCCTTCCGTGTCGGCGGGCCCGACGGACTTGGTGATCGACCCGTCCAACCTGTGGCTGACCATCCACGAATCGATCGGGCACGCCACCGAATACGATCGCGCCATCGGCTACGAGGCCGCGTACGCGGGCACCTCATTCGCGACGCCGGACAAGCTCGGCACCATGCGGTACGGGTCGCCGGTGATGAACGTGACCGCTGACCGTACCGTCGAATTCGGTTTGGCCACCGTGGGTTTCGATGACGAAGGAGTGCGTGCCCAGAGTTGGGATCTGGTGCGCGACGGGATTTTCGTCGGCTATCAGCTAGACCGGGTGTTCGCTCCGCGGCTTGGTGTCGCGCGGTCCAACGGCTGCTCGTATGCCGACTCGCCCCACCATGTGCCCATCCAGCGGATGGCGAACGTTTCGCTGCAGCCCGGGATCGACGACCTGGGCACCGACGATTTGATCGCCCGCGTCGAGGACGGCATCTACGTCGTCGGCGACAAATCATGGTCAATCGACATGCAGCGCTACAACTTCCAGTTCACTGGGCAACGGTTCTTCCGGATCCGCGGCGGCCGGATCGACGGTCAGCTTCGTGATGTGGCGTATCAGGCCACCACCACGGACTTCTGGGGATCGATGGAAGCCGTTGGCGGGCCGGCGACGTGGCGGCTCGGCGGGGCATTCAACTGCGGGAAGGCGCAGCCGGGCCAGGTGGCCGCCGTGAGTCACGGCTGCCCGTCGGCGTTGTTCCGTGGTGTCAACGTGCTCAACACGCGCGCCGAGGCGGGGCGGTAGTCGGTGATCGGCGCACAGCAGGTCGTGGATAGCGCGCTGGCCGAGGCCGCCCGGTTGGGCAAGGCCGACGAGACCATCGTGCTGGTCACCGATCGAGCCGACGCGGCATTGCGGTGGGCCGGCAATTCGATGACCACCAACGGTGAATCGGTGAGCCGCCACACGACGGTGATTTCGATTGTCCGCCAGGGCGATACAGCTCAAGTCGGTTCGGTGCGCTCGGCTGAGGTGGATCCGTCGACCATCGCCGAACTCGTTGCGGCGTCCCAGGATGCGGCGCTGTCGGCAACCGAAGCCCGAGACAGCGCTCCGCCGCTGCCGGGTACAGCCGTGCCGGACGACTGGGACGCTCCCGTGCCGGGCACCAGCGCAGAAGTGTTTCTCGGGCTGGCCGGCAGTTTGGCGGCGCGCGGGTTTCGAGGTCCGGACCAGCTGTACGGATACGTGCGGCATGTGGTGGAGACGACGTTTGTGGCCACGTCGAACGGGCTGCGGAGGCGCTACACGCAGCCGACGGGTTCGGTGGAGATCAATGCCAAGCGTGATGGCGCCAGTGCGTGGGTCGGCACCAGCACGCCCGACTTCGCCGACGTGCCAGTCGATTCGATGCTCGAGCAGCTGTCGGCGCGACTAGGGTGGGCACGTCGCAGCGTCGAGTTGCCCGCAGGGCGGTACGAGACGATCATGCCGCCGTCGACAGTCGCGGACATGATGATCTATCTGACGTGGATGATGGACGGCCGGGGGGCGCATGAGGGACGCACCGCGCTGTCGGCGCCGGGAGGTGGCACGCGGGTGGGTGAGAAGCTCACCGAGCTGCCGTTGACGCTGTACTCCGACCCGGCCGCGCAATCCCTGGCATGTACTCCGTTCGTCGCAGTGCCGAGTTCGTCGGAGCGGATGTCGGTTTTCGACAACGGCATGGACATCGACCGGGTGGACTGGATTCGGGACGGCACCATCAACGCGCTCGCATACCCGCGGGCGGCGGCCGCCGAGTTCGACGAGCCGGTGGCGGTGCCGGCGGACAACCTGCTGATGACCGGCGGCACGGCGAGCCTGGCCGACATGATCGCGAGCACCGAGCGGGGTCTGCTGCTGACGACGCTGTGGTACATCCGCACGGTCGATCCGGCCGTCCTGCTGCTGGCCGGGCTGACCCGCGACGGCGTTTACCTGGTCGAAGACGGCGAGGTGACCGCGGCCGTCAACAATTTCCGGTTCAACGAAAGCCCGCTGGACCTGCTGCGCCGGGCCACCGAGGCGGGCCGCAGCGATGTCACGCTGCCGCGCGAGTGGGGCGACTGGGCGACGCGGGCGGCGATGTCGGCGCTGCGGATCCCGGACTTTCACATGTCGTCGGTGAGCCAGGCGCAATAATCCTTGAGTGGGTGATCAGACACTGGTCGGGCGGCTGGCCGGGCTGGTGGCGTTGTCGTCGGGCGATGCGCGCCTGGACACGCTGATCCGGCTGACGTGCGGCAGGGCGCTGTCGCTGCCGCCCCTGCCGATGGAGGTCGACCTGGTCGACGGGACCTCCGAGCGCGAGTCTGTGGTGACGGCGTTCGTCGAGCAGTTCGCCGTCGACGTGTCGGGGATTGGCGGCAACCAGCGGCAGCAGCTGGTTTCGACGTTGGGCGACAACGCGTTTCGGACAGTGGTGGCGATATTCATCGCCGACTACGTTCCGCGGGTGTGGGCGGGATTCGAGGCGCTCGATATGGGCAGGCCCGGCAATGGCCGAGACGTCGAGTGGGATCACGACACCGACCCGATCGATGCGCTGCTGAATGGGTTCGTGCCCGCGGTGGCACGTCTGCGGGAATTGGACCCGGTCACGACGGAGATCGTCCGACTGCGGGGGGCGTCGCAGCACAACTGCCGGTTGTGTAAGTCGCTGCGGGAGGGTCATGCGCTGGATGCCGGAGGCTCGGAGAGCCTCTACGAGCAGATCGAGCGCTACGAAGAGGCGGAGGGTTTGACCGATGCCCACAAGGCGGCGCTGCGGTACGCCGACGCGTTGATCTGGTCGCCGGCCACGATCGCGCCGGAGGTGGCAGCCGGTGTGCGCAAACACTTTTCGGAGGACCAAGCCGTCGAGTTGACGTTGGATGTGATGCGCAACGCGTGCAACAAGATCGCCGTGTCGCTGGCTGCGGACGTGCCCAGGGTCGAGCACGGCACCGAGAGGTATGAGATCGATGCGGATGGGCAGACGGTCTACGCCTGAGTGGTGATGATGCTTGCGACGCGGGAATTCACGGCGTACGGCCCGTCGTATTGGGGCGCGATCGTGGTGTTCGTTGTCGGGGCCGCGCTGCTGGTGTGGGTGGGGCGCAGGCAGACCGACGCGCAGGCCCGCCGGCTGGGCCGCATTCTCGGCGCAGTGACGGCGGTCATCTATGTCGGAATTCTGACCTACACGCTGATCCCGCCGTCGATCTATTCGGTGCCGCTGCAGCTGACTGATCTGGCGACTGTGGCGGGGGCGTATGCGCTGTGGTCGCAGCGGCAATGGGCGTATGTGCTGACGTATTACTGGGGGTTGGTGCTGAGCTCGCAGGCGTTGATCTCGCCGGTGCTGAAGGGCCCAGACTTTCCGCACTACCAGTTCCTGGCGTTTTGGGCGATCCACCTGCTGGTGGTGTGGGCGGCGATCTACCTGACGTGGGGGCGGGGGATGCGTCCTACGTGGCGCAGCTTCCGCTTCGTCGTGGTGGTCACGGCGGTGTGGGCTGCGGTCACGTTCACGTTCAACAGCATTGCGGGCACCAACTACGGGTTCATCAATCGCAAGCCGGTGACGGCGAGTCTGCTGGACGTGTTGGGGCCGTGGCCGGTGTACGTCTTCACCGGTGGGGCGCTGATTATGATCGTGTGGGCGCTGATGACCTGGCCGTGGGAGCGTGCGACGATTGGTGCCGCGACGCGCGAGGGGCGGTAGCTCAGTCGGTTAGAGCCGCGGACTCATAATCCGTTGGTCGCGGGTTCGAGCCCCGCCCGCCCCACAACTCAAAACACGAGCTAGAAGCGTGTTTATGCGTTAGCTGATCGCGTGATTTCCCTAACTGATCTTGATTTGGCCAGCATTTGGCCAGCACTACAAAGGCTGGTACAGATTTCAGCAAACACGCTCAGCTGGTCTCATCTTTCGGCTCATCTTTGGCGCTAGGTGATTCATCTTGTGCCGGTTCTGCCTGCGGTTCGGATTCGTCCGGTGTATTCGGCTCCTGAGTTTCTTGGTATTTCTTCTCCCGTTCCTCCCGAAGCGCCGTCAGGACCGCAACACGAAAGTCTTGAGGGTGCTCGACTTGCCGCCGCCTTCTTCGCGTGGTGTCACTGAACACCGCATACAAGACAACCGGAACGCAGGCCAACAACCACAGCGTTGTTTGTGTTGTCCCAAGCAGTGCTGGCACTTCTGGTATCCATGCGGCCGTCCAGACCAAGATGAACAGTGAAATCGCAGTCAAGGAGA
>DATFCF010000201.1:0-2384 GCA_035253445.1 Mycobacterium sp. | reverse complement strand
GGGGGAGGTCCTCGGGTTTCTCGACCGCTACCCCAGCACCCAGCTGCTCGCCCAACGCCTCGACCGCGCCGGCGCGGATCTATCCGTGTTTGCCAACGCCCTGCGTAGGGACGACCGGCCGCTGTTCACGCCAATCGATCGTTGGGGCCACACCCCCTTCGCCCCGACCACGTTGTCGGCCCAATCGGTCGCAGCCCTGGCCCGAGCTCATCTGACCGGACAAGCACCGGTGCACCGACGACTGCCGCTACGCCTTGACACGGTGGAGAGGGCGTCGGATACATCGATCGAGATCGTCAATGTCGAACTCGACACCGGGTACTACGACCGCGGCATCGTCGCCCGCCGAGATGCCCACTCGCAGCTCGAGGACGTGACCGATATCCTCGACGCCATCGAGGACGAAACCGACAGAATTCTCGCCGACCTGCTGGCGATTCTCGACGGCGCAGGGACTCGGGCCGAATGATGGTCCGACTTCGATGCGGTATGACCCGTATCACCTGCGTCTGGCAGTGCAGTGCCAGACACCGTAGCTACCTCACCATCACGGCGACATGCACCGCAAGCTCAACGCCGATCACCGATTTGAGTAGCGCCGGATCCGACGCGAGCGCTTCCCGGCTCTATGCCCGCGAGAGCGGCGATCCATTTTCGGCTACACTAACGGAGCCAGAATCATCTCCAGGGGGTTGAGATCGTGCCATCAGCCAAAATCGCGCGAGAGGTCGACGAGAGCGGCGACTCGGTGCGTCACCGAGGGGGAGCGGTAACCACTGCGAGCGACGCAATCAGGGAGTTGATCCTCACCCGCGAGCTACTCCCTGGCCAGCAGCTCGTCCAGGACGACCTCGTGGATCGGATCGGCATGAGCCGTGGACCGGTGCGAGAGGCCCTCCGCGCGCTCAGTCAGGACGGGCTGATCACGCACAGCCCCAACCGGGGTTACGTCGTGACACGCTTCAACCTCGATGAGATGACGCAGATGTACACGCTCCGCGACCTTATTGAGTCTCAGGTGCTGAGCACCCTCCCCAAGCCGACGGCGAAGCAGCTGCGCTCCGTCCG
Organism: Mycobacterium sp.; assembly: GCA_035253445.1. Taxonomy (GTDB): domain Bacteria; phylum Actinomycetota; class Actinomycetes; order Mycobacteriales; family Mycobacteriaceae; genus Mycobacterium. The sequence continues at coordinate 1,316 of DATFCF010000201.1, read as the reverse complement.
GGCCATCAACGAGAAGATAAAGAATCCGAACGTGTCGGTCGCCGAGGCAATGCGTCTCAACCGGGAGTTCCACTTTCAGATCTTCAATGCATCGAACCAGCAGCTCCTTGTACGTGAGCTTAACCGGTGGTGGGACATGTCGATATCATACATGGTGATGGGCATTGGCATCTGGGCTGAGCGTGCGGAGATGATGGGCAAGGCTCACGATGATCAAGTCGAGGCCTGGGCTGAACACGACAACGAACGCCTCGTCGAGCTGTGCCGCGAGCACCGCTGGGTGTCACTGAAGCGACTTTCCAACTTGGTCTGATCTCGCTGAACAAATTAGCAAAGCTCGCCACTCCACGCTTGAGCCGACTCCGCAAAGCGACTGCGCAAGTCCGCGGGACTCGAGTCCTCTCGGGCCTAACGTTCGTCGAGCGGCAGTTCACGCCAACTGAGTGCGGGATAGCGGTCGTCGAGCAGCGTCAGCGAGGTCGGTGTAGTCCTTCTCGTAGCAGCGTCCACGGGCGAGGATGCGTATCCCAGCGGTACTAGCCGGTGATACGTCAAGTACCGTCTCGCCCTGTGCTGACCTGCGGAGCCACCGGCGCGCCATCAACGAGCCGTGTCGGCCGCCGGTTGGAGACTTGGCGGGTTAATCCTGCCGCGGAGACCCCTTCCCCGGTTAGCACGTCATGACCAGGTCGCAGCTCCTCGAGACACAGTCAATTGCGCTACCGCGCTCGTTGTGGCAAGTGGATTGCCCGGGGGTGGCTACTCTCGGGAGGTATCTCGCTTATGCACAGCTGAACTACTTCCGATTCTGTGCCATGTGCGGTCTTGGTAGACCAGTCGGGTACTGCAGTGGTCACGGCCTTCGTCGCGACCTGTCCCGCGAAACACCGCATCGGCTTCCACGATGACCAATGTGCTACTCGCGCTGCGTACGCGCATCACCACCTGGCCGCGGATGATGTGCGACGCGTTGTGAAAGTAGGGTTCTCCAGTTGGCATTCGGCGCCAAAGCGAGGTATCCGCGAACCGATCTATACCACTGGTTGCACACATTTGAGCGAGTGGTAGATCATCGAGGTCCAGAAGATGGACCACCAGGGAGTCTACTTCGCGCAGTGTCGGTGAGCTCGAGGATGAATCAGACAGCGAGAGAACAAGCCTGGGCGGTTCGACGCTGATAGAAGCCACTGAGGTTGCCGTCAGTGCCACGGGGCCGCCACCCGAGTCCCCGGTTATGATCGACACGCCTCCTGGGTGTGCCCTGAATGCCGACGCGAAGCGCTGCGTGGTCGGAGTTGTTGTTGCATTCATGCTGC